>NZ_JAKMQZ010000019.1:0-5812 GCF_025771825.1 Campylobacter sp. IFREMER_LSEM_CL2101 | reverse complement strand
AAGTAAGAATAATAAGAGAATTAACAAGTCCGCAATGAGCTACTTTCCCCCTGCCAGTAAGGCGTAGTATCATCACCCACGATGTGCTTAGCTTCTTGGTTCGGGATGGAGCAAGGCGTCTCCACATCTGTATAATCACGGACATTGTTATTTAAATATTCTATATTAATATAGCATAATAAAAGCAATCAATAAGATTTAGATATAAAAAATCATTATTTTTATTTTAACTTTCATCTTATTCTTATATTTAGATGTTTTACTAAGCTAAATCACTTTATTGTTTTAGAATACTTAAAAAACAATGTTAAGAGCAAGTTCTAATATAAACTTTACTTGTAAGATTTTATAAGCTAAAATGTAATTTTCATATAAAAACATTCAAAGCTTTATTAAAAACCTTAACAAGGAAGTGATGCTTAAATAAGATAAGCCAAACGCTCTATTAGTACTGGTCAGCTAAAGGACTTTCATCCATTACACACCCAGCCTATCAAACTAGTAGTCTTCTAGAGAGCTTAGAGAAGATTCATCTTAGAGTTGGCTTCACGCTTAGATGCTTTCAGCGTTTATCCGTTCCAAACTTAGCTACGCTGCGATGCTCTTGGCAGAACAACAGCTACACCAGTGGTTTGTTCAACCCGGTCCTCTCGTACTAGGGTCAAATCTCTTCAATCTTCTTACGCCCACGGCAGATAGGGACCGAACTGTCTCACGACGTTCTGAACCCAGCTCGCGTACCGCTTTAAATGGCGAACAGCCATACCCTTGGGACCTGCTCCAGCCCCAGGATGCGATGAGCCGACATCGAGGTGCCAAACCTCCCCGTCGATGTGAGCTCTTGGGGGAGATCAGCCTGTTATCCCCGGGGTACCTTTTATCCTTTGAGCGATGGCCCTTCCACACAGAACCACCGGATCACTAAGACCGACTTTCGTCTCTGCTTGACTTGTATGTCTTGCAGTTAAGCTGGCTTATACCTTTATACTCTACGAACGATTTCCAACCGTTCTGAGCCAACCTTTGTAAGCCTCCGTTATTATTTGGGAGGCGACCGCCCCAGTCAAACTACCCACCAGACATTGTCCCACTTGAGGATAACTCAAGCTGGTTAGCTACCCAAATAAGAAAGAGTGGTATCTCAACAACGGCTCATATACAACTGGCGTCATATACTCAAAGCCTCCCACCTATCCTGCACATTCTTATCCAAATAGCAGTGTCAAGCTGTAGTAAAGGTCCACGGGGTCTTTCCGTCTTGCCGCGGGTAGGAGGAATTTTCACCTCCACTACAATTTCACTGGATCCCTCTTTGAGACAGCTCCCATCTCGTTACGCCATTCATGCAGGTCGGTATTTAACCGACAAGGAATTTCGCTACCTTAGGACCGTTATAGTTACGGCCGCCGTTTACTCGGGCTTCGATCAAGAGCTTCGCTAATGCTAACCCCATCAATTAACCTTCGAGCACCGGGCAGGCGTCACACCCTATACATCCTCTTACGAGTTAGCAGAGTGCTGTGTTTTTGGTAAACAGTCGGGAGGGACTCTTTGTTGTAAGTTTCTTCGCTTTCGGAGTAAATCCTAATACGAAGCGAACCACACCTTATACCGAAGATACGGTGCTATTTTGCAGAGTTCCTTAAAGAGAGTTCTTCCACGCGCCTTAGAATACTCATCCCACCCACCTGTGTCGGTTTACGGTACGGGCAACATTAGCTAAACTTAGAAACTTTTCTTGGCTCGACGGCATCAGCAATTCTCCTCGCTGTCCGAAGACTTTGAAGAGCCTTTCAGTTCTCGGAGTATTGTTATACGGATTTGCCTATATAACCTCCTACGACCTTAGACTAGCACTTCCATCCGCTAGCTTGCTTAGCCCTAAGCGTCCTTCCATCGCACACTAATGTTGGTATTGGAATATTAACCAATTTGCCATCGTCTACCCCTTTCGGACTCGACTTAGGACCCGACTAACCCTACGATGACGAGCATCGCGTAGGAAACCTTGGGTTTACGGCGTTAATGATTCTCACATTAATTATCGCTACTCATGCCTGCATGCTCACTTCTATTCGCTCCAGCACTCCTTACCGGTATACCTTCGGCGCAAATAGAACGCTCTCCTACCACTTGATAAAATCAAGTCTACAGCTTCGGTACTTACTTTAGCCCCGTTATATTTTCCGCGCAAAATCACTAGACCAGTGAGCTATTACGCTTTCTTTAAAGGATGGCTGCTTCTAAGCCAACCTCCTGGTTGTTTAAGTAACTTCACATCGTTTTCCACTTAAGTAAGATTTAGGGACCTTAGCTGGTAGTCTGGGTTGTTTCCCTCTTGACGACGGATTTTATCACTCGCCGCCTGACTGCTGTGATTACATATAAGGTATTCGGAGTTTGATAGGGTTTGGTACATTGGTGTATGCCCTAGCCCATTCAGTGCTCTACCCCCTTATACTACGACACAACGCTATACCTAAATATATTTCGGAGAGAACCAGCTATCACGAAGTTTGATTGGCCTTTCACCCCTATCCACAAGTCATCCGGGGGCTTTTCAACGCCTATCGGTTCAGTCCTCCACTAGTTCTTACACTAGCTTCAACTTGCTCATGGATAGATCACTTCGTTTCGGGTCTGCAGCATCTGACTTAAGCGCCCTATTCAGACTCGCTTTCGCTACGGCTTCGCGTGTGCTTAACCTTGCCAGACACCACAACTCGCAGGCTCATTATGCAAAAGGCAGTCCATCACACTGTATTGCTACATAGTGCTCTGAATGATTGTAAGCAAATGGTTTCAGGTTCTATTTCACTCTGATCACCTCAGTTCTTTTCACCTTTCCCTCACGGTACTTGTGCACTATCGGTCTGGTAGTAGTATTTAGGGTTGGATCGTGGTCGACCCAGCTTCAGACAGGATTCCTCGTGTCCCGCCCTACTCAGGATACTGCTAGCTAAGGTTTGGTTTTCGTATACGGGACTATCACCCTCTATGGCTACACTTTCCAGAGTGTTCTACTAACCTTACCTATTGCACATTGCAGTCCTACAACCCCCAGTGCAAGCACTGGGTTTGCCCTCTTGCGCTTTCGCTCGCCGCTACTGACGCAATCTCTATTGATTTCTTTTCCTGTAGGTACTAAGATGTTTCAATTCCCTACGTTCGCTCCATTATGGTAGTATATATCTCTATATACTAGGTTGCCCCATTCGGAAATCTACGGATCAAAGCTTCTTGACAGCTCCCCGTAGCTTATCGCAGTCTAGTACGTCCTTCATCGCCTTTACCAGCCAAGGCATCCACCATTCGCTCTTAATAGCTTACCTTTTAAATTCATTCTAAAACGCATCACTTCCTTGTTAAAGTTTTTATGATAAGACTTTACTATCTTAAGACGGAAAGCATTTAAACACTTAATAAAACTAAATAAATTAGTCTCACTAAGCTGTGAGTTTAAAACTTGTCTTTAACTAAAAGCTAAAGAAAAGATAGTTAGGTTTTATCCTTTAACAAGTCCTGTAAAATTGTTTTTATTAAAACTTGCTTGTGACTCTTAACAATGATAATTCAAATAACATTAAATAACTAATCTAATATATAAAATATTCTATTATTTATTTAGCTTAGGTCTTAAAACCTAAAGGAAGTATATATAAAGAGTTTAAATAATTTAAAAACATAAGCAATAAAGTATTTTACTTTATTTACTACTTTATTATTAGCTATATACTTGCTTTAAGTTTTAAAACTTTATTATATGATTGATAAACAAATCTTTTTTATGGTGGGCCTAACAAGACTTGAACTTGTGACCTCACCCTTATCAGGGGTGCACTCTAACCAGCTGAGCTATAGGCCCTTAATAAATGGTGGAGAATAGCGGGATCGAACCGCTGACCTCCTGCGTGCAAAGCAGGCGCTCTCCCAGCTGAGCTAATTCCCCAAAATTAGCTTTTCATCAATCTTTGAAATCTAAACAAGGATGATTGAGTCTATATATGAACTGATAGTTGTGAGACTTATCAGTTTGTACTCTAGAAAGGAGGTGATCCAACCGCAGGTTCTCCTACGGTTACCTTGTTACGACTTCACCCCAGTCGCTGATTCCACTGTGGACGGTAACTAGTTTAGTATTCCGGCTTCGAGTGAAATCAACTCCCATGGTGTGACGGGCGGTGAGTACAAGACCCGGGAACGTATTCACCGTAGCATGGCTGATCTACGATTACTAGCGATTCCGGCTTCATGCTCTCGAGTTGCAGAGAACAATCCGAACTGGGACATATTTTATAGATTTGCTCCACCTCGCGGTATTGCGTCTCATTGTATATGCCATTGTAGCACGTGTGTCGCCCTGGGCATAAGGGCCATGATGACTTGACGTCGTCCACACCTTCCTCCTCCTTACGAAGGCAGTCTATTTAGAGTGCTCAGCCTAACTGTTAGCAACTAAATACGTGGGTTGCGCTCGTTGCGGGACTTAACCCAACATCTCACGACACGAGCTGACGACAGCCGTGCAGCACCTGTCTCTAAGTTCTAGCAAGCTAGCACCCTCTTATCTCTAAGAGGTTCTTAGGATATCAAGCCCAGGTAAGGTTCTTCGCGTATCTTCGAATTAAACCACATGCTCCACCGCTTGTGCGGGTCCCCGTCTATTCCTTTGAGTTTTAATCTTGCGACCGTACTCCCCAGGCGGTACACTTAATGCGTTAGCTGCATTACTGAGATGACTAGCACCCCAACAACTAGTGTACATCGTTTAGGGCGTGGACTACCAGGGTATCTAATCCTGTTTGCTCCCCACGCTTTCGCGCCTTAGCGTCAGTTAAGTTCCAGCAGATCGCCTTCGCAATGGGTATTCTTGGTGATATCTACGGATTTTACCCCTACACCACCAATTCCATCTGCCTCTCCCTCACTCTAGACTACCAGTTTCCCAAGCAGTTCAACGGTTAAGCCGTTGGATTTCACAAGAGACTTGATAATCCGCCTACGCGCCCTTTACGCCCAGTGATTCCGAGTAACGCTTGCACCCTCCGTATTACCGCGGCTGCTGGCACGGAGTTAGCCGGTGCTTATTCCTTAGGTACCGTCAGAATTCTTCCCTAAGAAAAGGAGTTTACGCTCCGAAAAGTGTCATCCTCCACGCGGCGTTGCTGCGTCAGGGTTTCCCCCATTGCGCAATATTCCCTACTGCTGCCTCCCGTAGGAGTCTGGACCGTGTCTCAGTTCCAGTGTGACTGATCATCCTCTCAGACCAGTTAAGCGTCATAGCCTTGGTGAGCCATTACCTCACCAACTAGCTGATACTATATAGTCTCATCCTACACCGAAAAAACTTTCCCTACTCAACTTGTGTTAAGCAGGAGTATAGAGTATTAGCAGTCGTTTCCAACTGTTGTCCTCTTGTGTAGGGCAGATTAACTATACCTTACTCACCCGTGCGCCACTAATCCACTTCTAGCAAGCTAAAAGCTTCATCGTTCGACTTGCATGTATTAGGCACGCCGCCAGCGTTCACTCTGAGCCAGGATCAAACTCTCCATAAAAAATAATTGGATAAGTTTAATCTTTTTCTTCAAAGAAAAAGTTGATTGTTAAGATTTAAAAATAAATCTTTCTGGCTCAATCGATCACTTATTTAGATTTCAAAGATTGACTATAAGATTTGATTAACAATATTAATAATTTAAAGAACAAATACTAAAAATTAAGACAAAAAGTCTTAGCTTTTTAAAACCCTTTCGTTTGAAAAGGAAATGAAATTATAGCAATAAAAGCTTAAAGTTTTATTAAATAGATT
>NZ_JAKMQZ010000018.1:0-9920 GCF_025771825.1 Campylobacter sp. IFREMER_LSEM_CL2101 | reverse complement strand
GGATTGAATGAGAAATAAATCCAAGTATTTAAATTTGTTTATACTTGGATTTAAATGCTATAATTTTACTTTAAATTTTTAAAGGTTTTTTATGGCTGCTGATGATCAAGAAAAAACAGAAGAACCCACGTCCAAGAAAATAGAAGATGCACGGCAAGAGGGTAATGTCCCAAAAAGCCAAGATGCATCTGCTGTGGCTGTGCTTGTTATAGCTGTGCTTGTGGTGTTGTTTATGATGCCTTTTATAGGTGAGAGAATTAGTGGTTTATATAGGTTTTATCAAAGTTTTATAGGTATAGAACTTGATTTAAAAATTTTACAAAAAATTATTATAAAAACCATGATAGAAATGTTTATTATGGTTTTACCTATTACTCTAACAATTATGGTTGCAGGTGTGCTTGGAAATTTAATGCAATTTGGTTTTATTTTTACCACTAAGCCTATCACTCCAAATTTTAATAAAATTAACCCTATTAATGGTCTTAAAAATCTTTTTTCTTTAAAAAAAATCATTGAAGCTTTGAAAATTATTCTTAAAGTTGGAGTTGTTTTTGGTATTGCTTTTATTTTTTTATTACAATTTATGAAAGAGCTTCCTAGGGTAGAACTTTATACGATTTATCCACAACTTTTATGGCTTAGAGATAAAGCTATTATCCTTGCGGCTATTGTGATTATAGCTTTTTTGATTATAGGGCTTTTAGATGTACTGTTAGTAAGATATCAGTACTTTAAAAACTTACGAATGAGTAAGCAAGAAGTTAAAGATGAGTATAAGCAAAGCGAAGGAGATCCTTTGGTAAAAGGAAGAATTCGTCGTTTGCAAATGGAAGCAGCAAGACGCAGAATGGTGCAAGATGTTGCTAGTGCTGATGTGGTGATTACTAATCCTACTCACTATGCGGTTGCTTTACGTTATGATAGCTCTAAAGAAGCTGCGCCAAAAGTTTTAGCTAAAGGGGTGGACTTTTTAGCTTTGCGTATAAAAGATATGGCTTATGAGTATAATGTGATGATTTATGAAAATCCTCCTTTAGCAAGAGAGCTTTATAAAACTTGTGAAGTTAATGATCTTATCCCACCAGAGCTTTTTAAAGCAGTGGCAGAGGTTTTAAGCTTTGTCTATACTTCTAATAGACAAAAATTTGCTGATAGATTAAAATAAATTTAGCTTTTTAATCAAACTTATAATAGTCATAGTTATAGAAAGAGTGTAGATGCCTAAAAGTGCTATGCGGTGGGATTTGAGGTTGATTTTTTCCATGATTTTAATACCAAGATAAACCCCTAACATAGAACTAAGTCCTACTAAGCTTCCATTTTGTAAGACCTCTTTATCAATGATGTCATTATATACAAAAGAACTAATCCCTGAAATGGAAGCAAAAATCACAAAAAACAAACTAAGTGGCACTACTTTTTTGGTATCATAGCCTAAAAAATAAGCCAAAATAGGGGTGATTAAAAGCCCACCACCAATCCCTAAAGATATAGCAAAAATTCCTGTAAATATACCACAAATTAGCAAAATAGAATTTTTTAAGATATTAGAGTGGTTGATGTTTCCAATGGTGCTTTTTTGATTAAAAGCAAATTTTAAAAAGAATACAATACTCACACATAAAAAAATACTTGTTAAAGTTATATCTGAAAAATATGAGAGCAAAAGCCCGCTAAACATCGCACCTAAAAAGCCTCCAAATCCTATGATAAGCCCATCTTTTAAGATTAAATTTTTCTTTTTATAGTTTAAATAAGAACCAAAAATAGAAGCAAAAATCATTTGTACAACAGAAATTGCAACAGCATGGTGAGAGCTAAGCCCTAAAGTAAGCATGAAAGGAACGATAATCATACCACCACCTATGCCAAAAACCCCTGAAGCCATACCTGAAAAAATTCCTATAATCATATAAGGAAGTAAAGTTAAATCCATAATTTATAAACCTTTAAATAAAAATATTGTAACAAAATAAAATTTATTTAGCTTTAGAAAATATAATCATAGTCGATTTATGATGATTATAAAGATTTTTTGGAGTTAATATGAAATTTTGTAAAAAATGTGTTATGCCAGATACTAAGCCTGATTTGCATTTTAATGATGAAGGAATTTGTGATGCGTGTTGTTCGCAAGAAGCGAAAAACCATGAGATAAATTGGCAAGAGCGCGAAAAAGAATTTCTAGAACTTGTAAAAAAATATAAAAAACATCCCGTGTATGATTGCGTGATAGGAGTAAGCGGTGGTAAAGATTCTACCTTTCAAGTTTTAAAATGTCTTGAGCTTGGACTTAATCCTTTGTGTGTTTGTTTTGAACCAAGTATCCCTACTAAAATAGGTAAAAAAAATTTAAAAAATTTAAACAATCTTGGTGTTGATTTGATCCATATTAAAAGAAATCCTTTGGTGTATAAAAAATTAGCCCGCGAAGCTTTTATAAGAACGGGTGATAATGAATGGCAAAATCATTTAGGGATTTTTACTTGTGTTCCAAAGGTAGCTGTTGCTTTTGAAATTCCTTTGATTATTTGGGGGGAAAGTCCACAGATTGAATATGGTGGGCCAGCTAGTTCTAAAGAAAAAAACACTTTAGGTAGAGAGTGGCTTGAAGAATTTGGCGGACTTTTGGGTAATAGAATTTCTGATATGATTGGTGTTGATGGTATTAGAGAAAAGGATTTATATTTTTATACTTATCCAAGTGATGAAGAGCTTCAAAGAGTAGGAGTTACAGGGTTATTTTTGGGATATTATTTTAAATGGGATTATAAGTATAATTTAAAAATATCTAAAGAAAATGGCTTTAAAACTAGTACAAAACCAGTTGAAACTACTTATGAGAATTTTGAAAATTTAGATTGTTATTCAAACCATGTGCATGATTATTTAAAATACTGCAAATATGGTTTTGGAAGAGCTACGGATAATGCGTGCTTGGATATAAGACTTGGCTATATTAGCCGTGAAGAGGGCGTGAGACTTGTAAATAAATATGATGGAAAGCCACCTAAAAAGGCTATTAAGAAGTATTTGGAATTTAGTGGTTTTAGTGAAAAAGAATTTGAAAAAATTGTAGATTCTTATACTAATAAAAAGATATTTAAACGGGATGAAAATGGTAAATTCTTAAGAGATAGTGATGGGTCGTTGATAAAAAAAGATGAATTTGTTTTGAAATGATTTGTATTGTTGATTATCATCTTGGAAATTTTAAATCTGTTTTAAAAGCTTTTGAAAAACTTAATCAAGAAGTGATTATAAGTTCTAAAAAAGAAGATATAAAAAATGCTTCTAAATTAGTTTTGCCAGGTGTTGGATCTTTTAAACAAGGTATGGAAAATTTAAAAAAACTTGCACTAGATGAGCTTTTAAAAGAATGTGTTTTAAAAGATAAAAAACCTATTTTAGGAATTTGTCTTGGTATGCAACTTTTTGCTAGCAAAGGATATGAGGGCGGAGAGTGCGAAGGGCTTGATTTTATAAAAGCAAGGGTTTTGAAATTTGATTTAAGTAAAGAAAAATTACTGCATAGTGGTTGGGATGATTTGCAATTTAGTGACAAAAAAAGCAAGCTTTTTGATGGAATTTTAGAAAAAAGTGATTTTTATTTTGTGCATTCTTATTATGTAGAGTGTTTAGAGAGAGTGGATACTTCTTTTTGTGAGTATGAAAAACCTTTTTGTGCAAGTTTTGAAAAAGATAATATTTTTGCTGTGCAATTTCACCCTGAAAAAAGCCAAAATGTAGGTTTGAAACTTTTGGAAAATTTTGCAAATTTAAAGGCCTAATATGCTTAAAACAAGAATTATACCTTGCGTGTTATTAAAAGATCATCAGCTTGTAAAAAGTATCAATTTTTCTTCTTTTAGAACTATAGGGCATGTAATAAGCACAGCTAGGATATATAATGCTAGAAATGTTGATGAGCTTATAGTTTTGGATATCAATAAAAATGGCGTTATAGATTTTGAAAGCTTAGAAGATATAGCTAATGAATGCTTTATGCCTTTAACTATTGGAGGTGGGATTAGAACTTTAGAAAATATTAGAAAATTGCTAGATATAGGTGCTGATAAAATTAGTATTAATTCTATGGCTTTACAAAATCCAGATTTTATTAAAAAGGCAGCAAATACTTTTGGAAGTTCTTGTGTAGTATGTTCAATTGATGTTAAAAAAGACAAAAATAAATTTAAAGTTTTTAATAATGAAATTTTAGATATTGATCCGCTAGAACTTGCATTAAAATACGAATCTTTGGGAGCAGGGGAGATACTTTTAACAAGTGTTGATAAAGAAGGAAGTTCTTTAGGGTATGATTGGGGATTACTAGAGTATTTCAAAGGTAAATTAAAAATTCCACTCATTATCAATGGAGGGCTTTCTAAGCCCCAAGATGGGGTAAAAGCTATACAACATGGTGCGAATGCATTAGCAGGTGCTTTTATATTTCATTTTAGTCAATATACTCCAAATGATATTAAAAATCATTTACTAGAAAATGGTATTGCAGTCAGACTTTGTTAGTTGCATTTTTAAGATAGTTTCATTTTGGAATTTAAATTTATCAATTGTGTTAAATTTAAATATTTTATGCAAATTAACAACAAATGTATTATCGCAAAATACTTGTAATTGAAGAAATTGACGATTTTTTATTTTGAAAACATAATATATACCAATATGCTCCAAAATTCTACCTAACCCTGAAATTTTAGAAAAAGGATTTGCATAAAAACCAAATTCAATAGTATTATCAGAAATGATTTCAAAATTAATACTTCCAAGAATTTGTTTATTATAAATTACACAATAATAGTTTTTAAGAGTATTTTGTTTTAATTTTTTTATAAATTTTTTATGTTCGTATTTAGTAATATAATGTTTTTGATATAAATATTTTTTGATTTCAGGGTGATTTCTGTATAGTCTAATTTTTTCTTTTTCTTTGTGGTTTAGATTGATAAAATTTTTCAAAATAATATTTTCATTATGAATAAAGTTGAAAATAATATTTTTGTTGTTTATTTCATAGCTGATTAATTCATTAAGCCAATTAAAATTAATAGAAGATAATTTTTCAATAATAGGTTTTTGTATATATTTCAAATAAAGTATTTTTTTATGTTTTGTTATTTTTATAGGTAAATGTTTTAAATATAAATTTAAAGCTTTTGTGTTTTCTTTAAAAACACAAGCGTTTAAAGTTTGAACTTTTAAAACATTGAAAGCATAGTTTTTAACTTCTTGCATTAAAAGCTCACCTACACCTTTTTTTATGCTATAAAGCCCAAATTCACATGAATGGTTGGTTATGTTAATAAAATCGATTACACCTATGGTTTGTTTGCCATCATAAACTAAAAAATATTTTTTAGTTGTATCTGTTTTTAGGTTAGATAAAAAACTTAAATGCTCTTTTAAAGTTATATTTTGTGTTTTCATAAATTTAGCAATGCTTTCATCGTTACGCCATTTTAAAACAAGCTCGATTTCTTCTTGAGTTAAATGAATAAAATCTTTTAAAACTATCATATAAAATTCTCCACCTCATAACCTTTTTTAGTAAGCCAAACTGCAATTTTTTCTTGATTTTTAGCATAAGCTATGGCTTTAAAATTGGCTTTTAAAATCAAAGCTTCGTTGACTAATGAGCTTGCACTAATGATGAGTTTTTTGCTTTCATTCATTAATCTTGCAAGATTAGGATAATCTATTAGAATTTGCATATTAGAGTTTTTTTGGCTTAATTTTTGAAGCAAGTTTAGATGAGAATTTGCTTTTGTGGTAGCTATGATGATGGTTTTATTTTTGTTTAGTTTATTTGCTATATCAAAGGAAATGTTTTTTGGATCACTCCCTCCTATACAGATAAAATAATCATAAATTTTTTCTCTTTTTATTTTACTTTCTTGGTAAAACTCATCGCGTATTAGAGCATAGGAAAAGCCACATCTTAACTCACAATATTTTGGCACCAAATTTTCATAATCACTTTCTTTAGCATAAGCATTGACATTTAGTAAAATATCGCAAAAGTGTTCTTTTATCTCATCATCAAAACTGAGAATTTTAATTCCTGTTTCTAATTTTATGAGTTTTTCATCATCAGCGGTAATTTCATAACGATCAATGATTAAAAGATCAAATTTTTCCTTTTTGATGAGATTGATTAGCTCATATATGCTAGCACTTGTTAGTTCATATACAGGATAAGGAATTTCATCTATTAAAGAGCCTTTTAGTGGCAAACAAGCAAAGGATACATCTTGGTATTGTTTAGCTAGCAAAAGATCTCTTTTAATGTGCCCATGCCCTATAGTGCTAGAACTATCGCTTCTAAAAAGAACTTTCATTTGATTTTGTGTCCATATCCTCTTTGTATAATGGTTTCTTGCAGAGGAATTATACCTCTATGTAAGGCTTGTTCGTGAGCTTTGATATGAGCGATAATTAACTCAAGCCAGTCAATATGTTCTTTTATCCATAAAAGTGATTTGTTATATATATCATCTTCATTGATAGGGTTTAAAACATAAATTTTAGCAAGATTAAATTCAAATTGAGCAAGTAGTGGAGTTAAAGTTTCGTGTAATTCTTCCATACCTTTTAAATTTTCTATATATGTTTTAATTTCATCAATACTTTTAATCATATTTTTTATGTCTTCATCGGAGTGAATGTTTTGATAAGACCATTTTAAATCAGTTAAATAAGCTTTGATAGTATTGTTTAGAGTGTGACAATGTGTAATGCTTTTTTTGATTTTAGTGTAAGCTTTAAGCATTAATTCATTTTGTTTATTTGAAGTTGGATTTTCTAGTGAAATAAAAGGTTTTTTTAAATCTTTTGTCAAGAATTTTTCACATATTTTTTTAAAAGGTTTTTCTATAGCCCCTTTAATTCTAGCCCCACCTTCAGTGCAGTTATATACATTTGTTCCATAGTGGTTGAAGTATACAATATCACTTTCAAAATTTTGTCGGAATAAAGTCCAAACAACAGAACTTTGAACCATTCCTTTTCCTCCATAGGCTTCACATTCGTATTTTCCATAGTCTTTTTTATAGGTTTTATTTTCTATAGGGTAAATATGTCCATCTGAGTGCGATACTCCGTTGCTGCTGTATGCTAAGTCTTGTCCAATTAAAATAATATTTTTATGACCAAGATCGAATGCTAAACCAGAGGCCATGTTTGCTACACTGTACCCAGTGGCGAGATATCCGTAGGCATGTAGTTGCATAAAATATATAAAATTTGCATTAGTAGGCGAAATGAGAATATAGTTTCTATTGTTATTTTCAAGATATTTTATCGTATTAGAATGAGTGTATGATTTGATAACAAAAGTTATATCTTTATCAAAATCTCCAAAATTATTATTAAAAAATTCACTAGTTAAAGCTATTCTTTCTAAGGTTAAAACATAATCAGGTTTAATATTATGTTTGGCTAAGATAGGGTAGGCACTATCTGCACAAAATATAGTTGCTTTATTAGTGTATTGTTTTAACAAAGGAAGTTGTTTGGATAAACTAGGGCCAGTGGAAACAATGATGGCAGTATCGCTTAGATTTTTTCTTTTTTGTAAAAGTTCTTGATAACTTGGATGTGTTAGCATTTTAGGAAGATTATAAGTAAATTGCTCTACTCCTTGAAGGGCATCAGAGGGTAAATTCCCATATTTTAACACAGCTTTTTTTAAGTGTTCTAGCATGCTATTATTAACTTTTAATATATCTTCGTGATATCTTTCATAATAATTAGAATGCAGTTCTAAAAAATATGTTCTTGCAAAATTCAACATAGGTTGTTGATTGCATATTAATTCATAGTCCATTATTTTTAGACAATTTGTATTGACAATTACCAATCTTGCTGCTTGTAATTCTTTACTAAAATCTAGTATACTAAAAGCACTATGGATAATCTCTAAATCTTTTTCAAAAACAATAATAATCCTATGGTGAGGATTTTGCAAAAGAGCTTTATATAAAATTCCATTTCCAAATCCATAAAAATATAACACAGGATATAGACGATATTTTTCATTGTAAATTTTTAACATCGTGTTTAGTTCTTCTAAAGGGTTTTTATAAACTAAAGTATTATCTTCAGTATTTAAAAAATTTATATCTAAGTTATCACTACCTTGTATTATTTTGTATTTTGATTTTTTAATAGCTGATAAAGTTTCACTTAATTTTGTTTTTATGCTTTCGATGTTTTTTTGTAGCACAATACTTCCTTTTGTTATGTAGCTAAAATTATTTTTATTATACTTTAATTTTAGAAATAAAAAACTTATATTTTGCCTATGCAGTAACAGAAAAATTGAGAAATATTAAAAATTACTTAATTTTTAATATTTGTATATTGAAATTGATAAAGCATTTTAGCAAATTCTAAGTCTTCGAAAGTATCAATATCACAAATTTTATTCCTTGGAAGTAAAAAGGCTTTGGAATGAGGTTTGAATAAAAAATTTTCTTTTAACCATGCTTCTTTTTTGCCAAAGTAAAATGCGCCGCCATCATGATAAGCTTTAGTAAGATCTTGTGAGCGTTTATCATGATTTGCTTCATCAAACATGTAAACTTTATTTTGTTTATCAAGGTAAAAAGCTCTTTGTATAGGGTATTCAAACTCGCAAGCTGAAAATAAAAATTTACATTCTTCTTGTTTAAATTGCTCAAAAGCTTTTTGCAAGATAAACTCATCTATAAGTGGAGCAGTAGCGTATAAACAACACACATTTTCATAGACTTTGCCTTGTTTTTCTAAGGTAATAATAGCATCTTGGATTACAGCGGTTGAGCTTGCATAATCATCACTTAATTCTTTTTTACGTACAAAAGGGACTTTAGCGCCATATTTTAAAGCTACTTCGATGATTTCTTCATCATCACTTGATATGATTATATCATCAAAAATACCTGAATTTAAAGCACTTTTTATGCTATAAGTAATTAAAGGCTTTCCTAAAAAATCAATGATATTTTTTCTAGGAATGCGTTTAGAGCCACCGCGCGCAGGGATAATACAAAGATTTTTCATGATTTCTCTTTAAATTTATAAAAAAGTAAGTATAATTGAAATTTTATTTTAAAAGGCTTAATATGCTCATAAATCAAACTTATTTTATAGACTCTTGTGATGATGTAGAATTAAATATAAAAAGAGAAAGCAAATTAGAATTTCAGCTCATATATGATGATACAAGAGAAATTGAAGCTATAATGTGTATTGTCCAAGGACTTGGGGCTGATATAAGAGATCCTGTTTTAAAGTTTAATATGGAGTATTTTGCATCAAAGTACAATGTGGCAGTTTTGAGTTTAAATTATCATGGTATAGGCAACCGTCCTCAAACTGGTGCTAAGTGGTATTTAGATAATATTGATAAACTTATTTTTGATGCAAGTTTAAAAGCTCTTAATATAGAAATTCCTTATGATGTATCAAAGCTTAACACTTTTGAAGAATTTCACCCTGCTATGGATTATCTTAATAAGGCAATTCAAAAAAAGAAAGATAATTGGGATCTTAATAGAGATTATTACTTAGATTTAAGCGCGAGTTTGCAACTTACAAACAATGAATATCAAAATTATGGTATTATGCAAACAATTGATATGATAAATACTCTGCTTTATACAAAAACAAAGATTTTTAAAAACAATAATTTAAAAACTATTGTGGTAGGAGTTTCACATGGTGCATATATGGGTGTATTGTCTGCAAAAATAGCTCCATGGGCTATAGATGCAGTTATTGACAATTCTTCTCATGTGACGCTTGATGGAGATGCTTGGAGATATATAGGTTTTGGCAAGGAAGTTGATTATACTGAGTATTTTTGCTTTGGAACCTTTCACTATTTTAACAATATTAGGCTTTGTGCTTCTGAA
>NZ_JAKMQZ010000017.1:0-14209 GCF_025771825.1 Campylobacter sp. IFREMER_LSEM_CL2101 | reverse complement strand
TTCTATATTTTCTTCTATATTTTCTTCTATATTTTCTTCTATATTTTCTTCTATATTTTCTTCATGTAAATCATCTAGCAATGCCAAATCATCTTCATCTTTTTTTTCATCTACTAATACATCTGTTGTTTCAGGTATATTGTCAACTTTTAATTCATCATCTAAATTCTCTTCAAAAAATTCTTCTTGCAAACTTAAATCATCTTCACTTAAACTCTCTTCATGCTCAGACAAGTCAATACCAGCTAAAAGTTCATTTCCATCCAAAGGTGTATCTTTGCCAATTAAAACATCATCGTCAAAATTTAATTCATCTTCTTTTAAAGTATTATTTTTATCTTCATTTAAAGTTTTTTCACCACCCAAAAGCTCTATAAAGTCAGTTGGCAAAAAAGGTTTATATAAACATTCTACGCCTTCTACTTGCTCTTGGTTTTTAGGTAATAAACAAATCAATCTATTACATTTGCTTTTTAAATCATCTAAATTAGCTTCAATATCATGATCTATGATAATAACATCATAAAATTCTCCAAGCTCCTCAGTATTTGTAATTTCTTCAAAATCATAACCTAATTTTTGAACACCTAAACTGATTAGCTTTGAAACAGCCGTATTAGAATTTATCAGCAAAACCTTCATCTGTCATCTCCCAAAATTAAAGAAATATCTTATTTTAAAACATTTTTAATTATTTATTGCTTATATATTAAAAAATAATAATTCCATATGCTCAAAACTTTTCATTGTTAAATTTTTAAAATACTGCATCATAATAAGCAAAATAGCAATAAGCACCGCAAAAGATAAGAATATCTTAATAGGATACCCCACCACTAAAAGATTAAATTGTGGCATAGTTTTCATAAGCATACCAAAAATCACATCTGATAATAAAGATATAGCCAAAACTGGAAAAGCCATAGAAAAACCAAGTACAAAAATATTTACCATGGCTTTATTTAAATAAAGCATTAAATTTTCATGCGGATAAAACCCACCTAAACTAATATATTCTAATGAATTAGATATAAAAAGCAAAACTAAATGATGTCCATCAAAGGCCAAAAATACAAGCAAAGCCAATAAATTTAAAACTTGTGAGATTACAGGTGTGTTTGTGCCAGTTGTAGGATCCATAACACTAGCCATAGAAAATCCCATGGTAAAAGAAACCTGCTCACCTGCCATTTGCAAAATAGCAAAAGTCATTTGCAAAATCAACCCTGCCATCATACCAAAAAGTACTTCACTTAAAAGATATAAAATAAAAAAAGAATCAGGTGTATTACCCTCAAGCTTTGCTAAGGGATATAAAAACATTGTTAAAAATAAAGCTAAGGTAGTTTTTACCACCAAAGGTATGCTATTGTGAGAAAAAAAAGGGAAAAAAACTAATAACCCGCTCATTCTAGCAAACAAAAGCATGAAAATAACTACATTTTCATCGCCTAAATATTTAACAAATTCCATGATTGTTTAAGTGAAAAACCTTGTCACATTTTTTAGCAAGCTCTTGATCGTGCGTAACAAAAATCAAAGCTGCGTTATTTTTCTTGATATAATCAATCAAAATATCCATTACATTTAAAGCATTTTTAAAATCTAAATTTCCGGTAGCTTCATCAGCAAAAATAATCTTTGGCCTTTTACTTAAAACCCTAGCTATGCTTATTCTTTGCTGCTGTCCACCACTTAGCTTTGTGATTTTTTGATTCATTAAATCTGCAATATCAAGTTTTTTTAATAATTCATAATCAATATTCTGTCCGCTTAAAACACTCGCAAGTTCTATATTTTCAAAAGCCAAAAAACCTTTAAACAAATAATGCATTTGAAAAATAATTCCAAAATCTTTTCTACGAATTTCTAGCAAAGCATCATCATTTAAACCGTATAAATCTTGATTATTATAAAAAACTTTTCCTGATTGAGGTTTTAATAAGGTAGATAAAATATGCAAAAGAGTGGATTTACCACATCCACTACTTCCGCATATTGCAATACAATCTTTTGCATTTACAGCAAAATTTAAATTTTCAAAAAGCGGAATATCAAAACTATGGCTTAAATTTTCCGCTTTTAAAAGTTCCATTTTTAACCAATTTGCGCAGCAACTTCAGCAGCAAAATCTTCGGTTTTCTTTTCTAGGCCTTCACCTACTTCAAAGCGAATAAATTCAACTATTTTAATAGTTCCACCTAGCTCTTTTTCTTTATCAGCAATTACTTGCTCGATAGTTTTTTTATCATCCATTACATAAAACTGACCCATTAAAGTAAGTCTGCTGTCAAGTTGAGAATTATCCGCAATAAAGCTATTTAACTTACCTGGGATAATATTAGGCCAAATTTTTTCTGGTTTTCCTTGTGCTTGAAGCTCAGCTTTAATAGCTTCTTCAGCTGCTTGAATTACCTCTTGAGTTAATTGTTTTCTACTTGCATATTTTGGAATTTTATGCTCTGGTTTATTAGGATCTTTTAGTCTTCTTCTTTCTTCGTTCTCTTTTTCTAACTCAGCAACTAAAGCTTTGTATTCATTTTCTACAAAATCCATATCAAGTTCTTCATAAGATAAATAACTTGGTTTCATTGCAGCAATATGCATACAAATATGCTTTAAAAATTCTCCACACTTGCTAGCTGTAGCTTCGCTATCGCAAGCTGCAGCAATAACCACACCAACACGACCATTAGTATGAATATAGCCATTTACTATGCCATTAGCACCTGCTTTTAAAGTAGCAAATCTTCTAACAACTAAATTTTCACCAATAGTTGCAATTTGGCTTTTTAAATACTCTTCAAATTTAACACCATTAATCTCGCTTGAATGTAATTCTTCAACATTTTGAAGACTTTTAGCTTGAATATGCGCTGTTGTATCTTTTGTTAAAGCAATAAATTGTTCATTTTTAGCAACAAAATCAGTTTCTGAATTAATTTCACTTACAGTTGCACATTTAAAATCATCACTTACTTTTACACTTACTAAACCTTCAGCAGCTAAACGATCAGCTTTTTTATCAGCTTTTCCAAGTCCTTTTTCTCTTAAAAGTTGCACTGCTTTTTCAAAATCACCATCTGTGTCTTTTAGAGCATTTTTACAATCCATCATACCTGCGCCAGTACTTTCGCGCAGTTCTTTTACCATTTGTGCAGTGATTTCAGCCATTATTCTTTATCTCCTTCAAAATCTTCTTCACTCATAGCTTCTTCTAAAACTTCTTTTTTTTCTTCTTCAGAGATTGGTTGTTCTTCATTTGCTTCACCATCTTGCTCTCTTAATGCTTTACCTTCATTGATGGCTTCAGCCATTTCTTGGCAGAAAAGTTGAACTGAACGAATTGCATCATCATTTCCTGGAATTGGGAAATCAACTAAGTCAGGATCACAGTTTGTATCTAGCGGAGCAACTACAGGGATTTTTAATCTATTAGCTTCTTGTACTGCAATTTTTTCTTTAACAGTATCAATAACAAAAATCATATCAGGTTGAGTTTTCATATATCTAATACCACCAAGATATGCTAACAACTTTTCTTTTTTTCTAGTAAGCATTAATGCTTCTTTTTTAGTTAAAAGCTTAATGCTTCCATCTTCTTCCATTTTTTCTATAACTTCTAATTTTCTAATTGATTGGCGGATAGTTCCAAAGTTAGTCATCATACCACCAAGCCATCTGTGATTTACATAAGGCATACCGCATTTTTCAGCATATTCTTTAATCGCTCCACCTGCTTGTTTTTTAGTACCAACAAATAAAATTGTTTTACCTTCTGCAGCAGCATCACGAACGATATTATATGTATATCTAAAGTATCTAAGTGTTTTTTGTAAATCAATTACATAAATACCTTTTCTTTCACCAAAAATAAATTTTTTCATTTTTGGATTCCATCTTCTTGTTTGGTGTCCAAAGTGCACACCGCACTCTAATAAATCTCTCATGCTTACCATGAAATTCTCCTTGAAATAAAATAATTAGGTTTATTCCTCCGCATTCTTTAACCCATAAGCAACCTAATAAGGAAATTAATGCGTGTGAAATGAAGAAATATTATATCAAATTTTATTTTATATTTAGCTTATTATTGAAGAAAAAGAACGCCTTGTGGCGTTCTTTGGGTAAATTAGTGCAGTTTAGACCAAACTGATCTTTTCCAACCTATAGCAAAAATACTTAAGATAGCAAAGAATATCATAATATAAATTCCTGTTTGCTCTCTTTCTTCTTTTTTGCTATCACCAACTTTTTCAAGATAATTAATAACTTGAGTTTGTGCTTTTTCATTTAAGCCAACTCTTGGCATAGCAGTACCGTGAATTTTCTTTTGAGGTTCGTTAATGAAAATTTCAAGATAATGCGCACCTTTAGAACGAATCATCATAGATAAATCTGGAGGCGTCATACCAAGATAATTTTTTAAATCACTCATATTTGAGCTTGAAATAAAGCCATCATATTTTACATCATGACATCTTCCGCAAGCATTTTCAAACGTATGTTTATTTTTAGCAAAATCAAATTCTTTTGCAATTAAAGCTGTTTTTGCTTGCTCTGAAAGCTCTTGATTTTTAGCATATTTTTCTTCTAAATCAGCTTTTAATTTTGCATCAAATTCTTTTTCATATTCACTAGCTGTATTTTTAAAGAATGCAATTAAGTCTGCTAAATCTTGATTATCTTGTGCTTCATCACCACTTAAAGGATAAGCAGGCATTAAGAATGGATTTTCATCATTAAATTTATGTGAAATTTGCAAAGCTTTAACCGGATCAATGATAAGTGCGGTTAAAAATTTCTCATCATAAATAGCACCAGCATCACTTAAATCAGGAGGTGTTACACCTAAAGAAGAATCTGTGATAGTAGCAGGAATTCCAGTAGCTTTTACACCATGACATGCAATACAATTTCCTTCAAAAAGCTCTTTTCCTTTTTGTGCATTACCTTTGCTAAAATCGATTTTTGCGATTTTTTCCCATAATTGCTTAGTAGCTTCTTCTTGGCTTTTTGCAAGCTCTAATGCTTTTTGAGCATTAGCTATAGCTTTTTCGCTTCCTGAAGCATTAGCATCCATTGCTGCTTTTTCTTTTAAAGCAACTTCGCCTTTGGTAAATTCTACATCAGCTTTTGCAAAGTCAAAATTAACCGGAGTTGAAGGAGGATTCATCACTGAATGTGCATAAGGCTCAACCCCCCAATAAACTAAACCTGTGAAAAAGACAACTACAAAAAATATTTTTAATTCTCTCATTATTAGCCCCTTTTTCTTTCCATGATAGTAATAATTGGTAAGACCACTAACAATAATAGTAAAAACACCATAGAAGCATAAAATCCTATCCAAGCGTTAATTCCTGTTGGAGGAAGTTTTCCATAAACTGTTAGTACAATTAAATCTATCAATAATACCCAAAACCATACAAAAAACATCGGTCTTTCATGTGCTGGTTTTACAACATCACTTCTATCAAGCCAAGGTAATAAGAAGAAAATAATTTGTGCTATACCAAATGCTGCAAGTCCTATATCAAAAGCCTTAATGCTTCCAACATCAAAGAAAAATCCTCTTAAAACTTCATAACTCCATAAGAAATACCACTCAGGATAAATATGAGGAGGTGTTTTTAAAGAATTTGCTGGGTCAAAATTGATTGGATCCATTGCAAAATTAAATTTAAAACATACCAAGTAAAAGAAGAAAATCATAAATAAAGCAATATACATAAAATCTTTAGCTAAAAATCCTGGCCAAAAAGGAATAACTTTAGAGCCTTTTGTATCACCTGCTAAATATTTTTCAGCTTCTAAATCAAAATCAATTTCTTCTGAGATTTCATTGTTTACATGAGGAATTCTTAAAGAATAAAAGTGGAATGCAATAATTGCCAAAATTACAATAGGCAATAAACATACATGTAGCATAAAAAATCTAGTTAAAGTTGGATCAGAAACTGCAAAATCTCCTCTTATCCAAATAACCAATGCATCACCTATAAAAGGAATTCCACCAAAAAGCTGAGTAATAACTTGAGCAGCCCAAAAGCTCATTTGTCCCCAAGGTAGCATATACCCACTAAATGCTTCTGCTGAAAATACAACAAACAAAAGCATACCACTAATCCAAATCATCTCACGACCCTTTTTATAAGAGCCATAATAAATTCCTGTTAGCATGTGAATATATATGATTAAAAATACAACCGAAGCAGCCACACCGTGCATATGACGCCAAAGCCAACCATACTCTACTTCTTGCATGATAGTTTTATTTACACTATCAAAAGCTAAAGCCACATCTGGCTTATAATACATTACTAAAAATAAACCTGAAATAAATAAAATAGCAAAAAGAGTAGTTAAAATAACACCCATTGCCCATAAGAAGTTAATTTGTTTTGGTATCCAATATTGAGCCATTAAAACATTAAAAAGCTTATTTACAGCTAATCTTTGATCAAGCCAATCTACAATACCATTTGCTTTTTTTATATGTGCCATATTAAGCCTCCGCGATCATTTTTTTATATTCTGGACCTTCTTCGCCTAATACTAATTTTGTTCCATCAATTCTAAAAGGAGGAATGTCCAAAGGTCTTGGAGGAGGACCAAATACATTTTTACCACTAGTGTCAAATTCGCCACCATGGCAAGCACACTTAAATAATTTTTCACTTGGAGCGTAAGCTGGAATACAGCCTAAATGCGTACAAAGACCAATAACTACAGTATAAGCAACATCACCTACAACAACATCTCTATTGCTATCTTTTGCCATATCTGCATCTTTTTTTAAGATAAATATAGGCTTTTTACGCCATTCAATTGTTCTTAGCTCGCCCTCTTTCATACCAGAAAGATCTACAGTAGTAATACCTGCTGCTTTTACACTTGGGAGCGGATCCCATGTTTTTTTCATTGCAACTAATGAAAAAGCACCACCCACAGCAGCTACTGTTCCAAAGGCAAAGCCCATAAAGCTTCGTCTACTTTCAGATGTAGCCATTTTACTTCCTTTGTTTTGATTTGTATGTAAAGCATAGCAGTTTATCTAAAAAATGATAAATTTTTTCTTTGATACAAAAAGCCTTGTTTAAGATATAAAAATATTTGTTTAAAAAAGATAGTATCTATTTTATTTAGGGCAATAGATACTATATAAATTAGTTTATTTTTTCATTTTGATATAAATATGCAAAATATCCAAAGCAGCAGGAGTAATACCGCTAATTTGCGAAGCAGCAAAAATAGTTGGTGGATTAAATTTTTGCAGTTTTTCTACTACTTCATTGCTCAATCCACTCACACTTTTAAAGTCAAAATTTTCAGGGATTTTCAAATCATTTAAATTTTTCATTTTTTCAATTTGTGCTTTTTGCATTGCTATATAATGATAATACTTTGCTTCATTTAAAATTTCATTTAAAGAATACTCATCCATATTTTTAAACAGTTCATCTAAAGCTTTTAATTTTTCTATATTAAAACTAGCTCTTGCAACAATTTTTTGTAAGCTCACTATTGAAGTGATTTTTTCTTCTTCAATACTTTGTAAAAATTCATTATTTTGCTTACTTGGTGTCCATGTAGTTTGAAGTAAAAACTCAAGTCCTTTATCAACATTTTGTTTTATATTATCAATATATGTATAATCTTCTTGATTTAAAAGTTTAAAATTATATCCATACCCTCCAAGTCTTAAAATAGCATTTTCTTCTCTTAAGAGCAGTCTATACTCAGCTCTTGAAGTAAACATTCTATAAGGCTCTTTGGTGCCTTTCATCACTAAATCATCAATCAACACCCCTATATAAGCCTCATCGCGCCTTAACACAAAAGGCTCTTTTTCATCAATTGCTAAAACCGCATTCACTCCTGCCATAAAACCTTGTGCAGCTGCTTCTTCATAACCAGTAGTTCCATTAATTTGCCCCGCACAATATAAATTTTTAATCTTTTTAGTTTCTAAAGTATGTTTTAATTCTGTTGGATCAATGTAATCATACTCTATAGCATAACCAAAACGCGTGATTTTAGCATTTTCAAAACCTTTTATACTTCTTAACATCGCAATTTGCACTTCATAAGGAAGCGAGGTGGAAAAGCCATTGATATAATATTCAGTCGCATCTTTAGTTTGTGGCTCTATAAATAAATGATGACTTTCTTTATCACCAAAACGATTAATCTTATCTTCTATAGAAGGACAATATCTTGGTCCTATACCTTCAATTTGCCCTGTAAAAAGCGGAGCACGGTAAAAATTACTTTTTATAATCTCATGTGTTTTTAAATTTGTTCTTGCTATATAACATGGAAGTTGATTAGGCTTGAAATTTTTCGTTTTAAAACTAAAAGCTTTAGGGTTTTCATCTCCAGGTTGAATTTCTAAAACACTAAAATCAATACTTTTAGCATCAACCCTTGGGCAAGTTCCTGTTTTTAATCTTCCTACTTTTAAACCACTTTGTTTTAAGTAATCTCCCAAATTTACAGACGCAAGCTCACCTACCCTACCTGCTTGAAGCTTGGTTTCGCCTATATGGATAAGTCCATTTAAAAAAGTTCCTGTTGTAAGTATGATTTTTTTGGCAAAATATGTATTTTCTAAATTAGTTTTAACGCCCTTAACTTCATCATTTTCTATAAGCAAAGACAAAGCTTGCTCTTGAGAAATTTCTAAATTTTCAAGTTTTAAAAGCTTATTTCTAGCACAAATTCTATAAGCATCCATATCAATTTGCGCTCTACTTCCGCGCACTGCAACACCTTTACTTTCATTTAAAATTCTAAATTGAATTCCAGCCTCATCGGTAATTTGCCCCATAAGTCCACCCATAGCATCAAGCTCTTTTACCAAATGTCCTTTTGCTAAACCACCTATAGCAGGATTACAACTTGCAGCACCAATTTGCTCAATTAAAGTAGTTAAAAGTAAAGTTTTTTTACCCATTCTAGCAGCCCCGGCACTAGCTTCAACTCCAGCATGCCCACCACCTATTACGATTATATCATACATATTTTGACCTCATTTTTATAAAAAGGCAAAAATTATATAATATTTTTTAAAATAAAACACTAAAAATACTTTTTGAAATTTAAAAGTTTTAGATAAAATCTCATAAAAATTAAAGGTATTGAATGTTTAATGGATTAATCCGCGAATTAGCCTTTGTCAAATCATATCAAAACAACACTTTAAGATTAAAAGCAAACTACAAACCAAAGCTAGGTGATAGTATTGCTGTCAATGGTGCGTGTTTAAGCGTAACAAAACTTTTTGATGATGGTTTTAATCTTGAGCTTTCTTATGAAACAAGAACTCACATAGCTATTGAAAATTTAAAAGATTATGTACATATTGAACCTGCGCTAGCTTATGGTGATAAAATAGATGGACATTTAATGCAAGGACATATTGATGGTATAGGTGAAATTACTAATATTTCTAAAAAGGAAAACGGGGTTGATTTTTATATTAAATGTCCTGATGATATACAAATTTATATGGCAAATAAAGCAAGTGTAGCCATAGATGGGGTGAGCTTGACTATCAATGAAGTTTTAAAAGATGGTATTCGTTTAACTATCATTCCCATAACCTTTAATGAAACCTTGTTTAAAAACTATACCATAGGAAGACGCGTGAATATAGAAAGCGATCTTTTGGCAAGATATATACACAGACAATTAAATTATAAAAAAGAAATCTCATGGCAACAAATAGACAAAATTACATCACTTTATTAGAAAATGATTTTGCAAAAGCTTTTGTAGCCTTTGATCAAGATTATAATATTTTTAGAGCAAAAATTCATGATAATATTTTTCCTTGGGAAAATTCAATAAAAAAGTGTATATTTTTAAATCAAATTCATTCTAATATCATCACTCATTATAATAAAGATTTTCATTTTAACGCTGATGGGATAATTAGCAATGAAAAAAATATAGCTTTGTGTATTTTAAGTGCTGATTGCTTGCCTTTGCTTTTATATGATGATGAAAATAAAGCCGTAGCAGCTTTGCATTCAGGTAGAAAAGGTTGTTTTGAAAATATCTTAAAAGAAGCTGTTTTAAAAATGCAAAAAAGCTTTAACACTCAAACAAAGAATTTAAAACTCATCATTTCAGCAGGAATTTGTGCTAAAAATTATGAAATTAATGGCGAGATTTTAAATTATAGCAAAGGAAATTTTGCACCTTTTTTACATGAAAATAAGCTTGATTTAAAAGCATTAGTTAAATTTCAAGCAAAAGAATTAGGTATTAATGATATTTTTGATATCAATCTTTGCACTTTTGATGATGAGAGATTTTTTTCTTATAGAAAAAATCAAACTCCAAAGCGCATTGCTAGCGTGATTTATTTAAAGGATTAAAATGTATGAAGTAAAAAATTTACTTGCTTTAAAAATTTTACAAAAGGCTAGAGAATTTGGAGATAATGACTTAAGCAACGAAGTTTTAATCACTCAAATGTTAAATCACACCCCACAAACTCTAAATCAAAACGATACTAAAAATTTAAATGAATTTATCACAACGCTTATAAATGCTAAAGAAAAGGCCAAAATGAGCAATAAATAATTTTAATTTTTCCAAGTTAAAATAAATTTTGTTCCTTTATTTAGCTCACTTTCTACTTTTATTTTTATATTATGCTCTTTACAAATTTTATCTACCAAAGAAAGCCCTATACCAAAACCACCTTGATTTTCATTAAACCTTGAATAACGTTCAAAAATATTAGCCAAATTTTCTTTTGCTATACCACAGCCACTATCTGCTATTATAAGTTTTTGCTCTAAAAGTGTTATTTTAATATGTCCATTTTTTACATTATATTTTATAGCATTATTAACAAGATTATCAAACATTTTAAAAAATTGCTCTTTATTAGCATAAATTTTTCCATCATCTTCCAAACTAAGCTCTAAGTCGATATTTTTTTGCTCTAAAAATATTTTAAAGTACTCCATTCTTTCTTTAATCAAATCTTTTAAAAATATCCAATTCTTTTTAGCTTCATAAGCTTGAGAAAAATTTAAAAAAGTTAAATCTGAATACAAATGACTCAAAGTCAAAGCAGCTATTTTTACACGCTTTAAAGCCTTAATTTCTTCAAAATTCTTTTTTCTTTCCAAACTCTCTACACTCATTAATATCGCACTAATTGGCGTATTAATCTCATGAGTAGTATCTTTTATAAAATTATTTAAAAATCTTATCCTCATTTCTAAAGGCTTGAGTGCAAATTTAAGGATTAAATACCCCATTATACTTACAAAAATCAAAGAAAAAACCATAGCCAAAGCTACTTTAAACCTTATAAATCCAAGCTCTTTAGAAATATCATCACCTTGTACTAAAACCCTCAAACGATTAACATCGCCTAAAACTTCTAAAGCATTTTGACTTTGCGCGTTTGCAAGCAATAAATTATTTAAATTCACATCAGCTACATAAATTAAAGTATCATTATTATAAATATTTGCATTATTAAGTTTAAAAAAAGTTGTTTGAGCGGGCAAATCTAGGTTAGAAAAATAAACTTTTGTTCTATCAAATATTGCAAATTTTATATTAGAAATTTGAGCAATTTTTCTAGCACCTTTTTCTATAGGCTCAAAACGTAATTTTTCCATTTGTAAAATTACAAAACGGTGCTCTTGCCTTAATTTTATACTATACTCAGTTACTAATTCTTCTATTAACTTTGCATACCATACACCAAAAAGCACTATAAGAACACTTCCTATACTTACCAAATATAAAGAAAGAATCTGCCATGCAACACGCTTGGCTTCATACATAACAATACCCTCTTCCTCTTTGATTAACAATACTATCTTTACCTAAAATTTTTCGTAAATTTTTTACATAAGCTCTTAAGCTAAGCTCACTTGGCTCTTGATCATACTCCCAAATTTCTTCAAAAATGCAAGCAGTATCTATAAATTTACCTTTGTTTTTTAAAAGTAAAGATAAAAGCTTTAATTCTTTTAAAGGCAGGGTTAAAGGCTTGTCATCTTGGTATAAAGTTTGTGAAACAAAAGCAAATTTAAAACCATTTCCCAAGTCTTCATAATCTTCATTTTTATGAGCAAAAGAACGCTTTAAAATAGCATTAATTCTTATTTTTAACTCCTGCAATTCAAAAGGCTTTTTAATATAATCATCACAACCACTTTCAAATCCCTTTTGTAAATCCATAGTAGTATTTAATGAAGTCATAAAAATAGCCGGTGTGTATTTACCTGCCTCTCTTAAATTTTTAAGCACACTAAAACCATCACCTTGTGGAACTTTTACATCTAAAATCCATAAATCAAAATTTTTCTCATAAGCTTTATCTTGTGCATCTTGAGCATTATCCACTAAAGTAACTACAAAACCTTCTTCTTCTAAAAATTCACTAACAATTTCCCCTAAATTAATATCATCTTCTAACAAAAGAATTTGTGTGGCCATTTTTAACCTTTTTATTATATTTTACTTAAAACATTATATTTTTTTTGTGTAAATTAAATGTGAATTTAGCAGAGTTAAAGCCAAATATTTATAAAATATTAACCGTTTTATAATTTGTACTTAGGATTTGTTATGCTACCTGAATGGGATCAAAAATACAGTATTAATAATGCAAAAATCGATGCCCAGCACCAAAAACTCTTCGAGCTTGCTGCTAGAGTTGAAGAAATTTCTGATAGACCAATCTACCAAGTAGAACTTAAAAAACTTATCGCTGAATTTTTCAACTATATTAAAATTCATTTTCAAGATGAAGAAAACTATATGGCTGAGATTAATTATCCTTATTTAAACCAACACAAACTTATGCATAAACAAATTACAAAATCTATGATAAAACTCATACAAAGCATAAAAAGCACTAATGATTTAAAAGAAAAATTATATATAGTGGTTAATTCATGGCTTATAGAACACATCATTCAGCATGATATGATGATAGAACACTGGAGACAAAGCACACAAGCAAAGAATTCTTCAGACACCTTCGAAGAAGAAAAACCAAAACCAAAAAAATTTTTATATCAATGTCAGTGTGAAGGAAAAACCCACAAAGTCCCTTATGATATTCATTTAAAAATGCAATATTCTAAAGTACAATTTAAATGCAAAGAATGCTCTGCTAATTTAATTTTATGCAAAGAAAAAACTGAAATTTAACAAAAATTAATCATAGTTTAAAATATTGTAAATTATAATGCCTGCAAAACTCTGCCAAATATAAACAAGGAGTTAATATGCTACCAAAATGGTGTGATAAATACAGTATTCACAATGATGAAATCGATAAACAGCACAAAAAACTTTTCGAACTTGCTGCTAATGTTGAGATGATTTCAGATAAACCCGTTCATAAAGGACAAATCAAATTTTTACTTGCAGATTTTTTTAACTATATGAAAGAACATTTTGCCGAAGAAGAAAAATATATGGCAAAAATAGGTTATCCTGAACTTGCTAATCATCAAAAAATTCACAAAAGCATTATTCAATCTATGATAGATTTAATTCAAAATATAAAAAGTACCAATGATTTAAAAGAAAAACTCAATATAATTGCGTCAAAATGGCTATTAGAACATATCTTAAGAGAAGATATGAAAATAGAAAAATGGCACCAAGCGCAATTAAATAAAAAAGACAATGAAGCAACTTCAGAAGATTTGCAAGAATTTTATGAGTATGTTTGCTCATGTGCTGATAAAATCCATAAAGTACCTTATGAAATTCATCAAAAAATACAAACAACCAATGCAAGCTATAAATGCAAAACTTGCCAAGAAGCAATAAGACTAAAATAAAAGGCTAAACAATGAATAAAAGATACACCTTAACCCTTTCAGAAGAACTTTACGAACGCTTAAGTCAAACTGCAAAATTTTCTAAAAAGAAAAAAGCTGAAATTTTACGTAATGCTTTAGAAAATTATCTTGATGAAATGGAAGATTTTGCTCCAGCTATAGAAGCTTTAGAAGATCTAAAAGATGGAGATAGTAAAAAGCTAGATAGTATTATCAAAAAATTAAAATGCTAACTCCCTCAGTTTCCATACATTAACTATCAAAGAGCATAATTACATTTGTAAAAGCAAACATTCATAGATAACTCCTTAGTTTTTAAAGATCTAGTTTCAAACTAGATCTTTAAAGATATGTATCTCTACTTATAT
>NZ_JAKMQZ010000016.1:0-19246 GCF_025771825.1 Campylobacter sp. IFREMER_LSEM_CL2101 | reverse complement strand
CACCTATACTACCAGTGATTTCAATACCTCTACCATCTCTTGAATTAAGTACTAATCTACCATTAGCATCTTTAGAAGCTTCAATACCTGTAGTATCTTTTACTGAGTTAATAGCTGAAATCAAAGCTCCGTTTTCATCACCATCTTTATATTCAACCTTACCTATTTTAACACCATTAATAGCAAAATTATCATCTGTAGTACCAGCTTTTATAGGACCAACACCAGTAGTTTGAACTAAGAAATTTGCTCTAACACCTGTAATGTCTGCTACTTTATTAATTTCCTCAGCTAAAGCTCCCATACCTGTTCCTACTGAAGTAGAAATCACTACAGGTTGAAATTTAAAATCATCAATACCATTGTAGTTTTTAATGGTTAGTTGAGCTATACCACTTTCCTTAGCTTGAGAACCTGTTTCAAATCTAGTAACACCGATTTTGCTTGATTGAGTAGCTCCGATGCTAGCTTGGATAGTTTGGTTTGATTGAGCACCGATTTGGAAATTTTGATTAGTAAAACCACCACTTAAAAGTTGCTTACCGTTAAAAGAAGTTGTATTTGCGATATTATCAAGCTCTTCCATCAAACGGTTAATATCAGCTTGAAGCATGTTTCTTGTTTTAGTGGTTTGACCATCTTGAGCAGCTTGAGTAGCTTTTACCTTAATGGTATCTAAGATTTTAAGTTGCTCATCCATAGCCTTATCAGCTGTTTGTAAAATACCTAAAGCATCATTACCATTGCTAATTGCTTGACCTAAAGTATTAGCTTGAGATCTTAAGCTATCAGCAATAGCCATCCCTGAAGCATCATCAGCTGCAGAGTTGATTCTAAGACCTGAACTAAGTCTACCTAGAGAATTTTCTAACGCTCTTGAATTTAAATTTGCATTAGCTTGAGCATTTAAAGATGCCACGTTAGTATTTATACGAAATCCCATTTTAAATCCTTTTAAATAAATTCAACCGCTTCCATGCAGTTGTTTAAGCTATATCGAAAAAATGGTAAAAAAATTTATACTTTTAAAATATTTTTATATTCATTTATAGAATTTTCCATGCTTTTCAAACTTAATGAAGTAAATTCTAAAAATATTTTTAAAAAATCTACATAACTTGATAAAGCATTTTGAGGTTCTTGGTATAAACTTACATTAAAAAAGCCTCTATGATAAAATAAAGGTTTATACATAAAACTTTGCAAAAGCTTGCTTTCATCAATCAAAACATTAAATTTTAAAATAATATTTAGAAAATCTTCATAAAGATGGTGCGATTCTTTGTTTTGTTCTAAAATATTTAAGATTTTTTTGCCTCTTGATATAAAAAATCAAGCTCTGTATAGTCTTTTTCTAAACAAGCCAAAGTCTTTGCAAGATATTTTCTTTGCCTATTAAGGCTTAAAATACTAGGTAATACATAATCTTGCTTAGTATCTTTTAGTAAAGCTAATATTTCTTTAAAAGGTTTTTCTCATAGTATAGTCTATAAAAGCACCACCTTCTGTGGCATTATAAAATTTCACTTGAGGATTAAAAAGAAATAAACCCTCTAAACGCTTTCTGAATTCATCCCAAACCAAATGAGTTTGCACGTAACCATTTTGCCCATAAGCTAAAACATAAAGTTTTTCTATTTTTCCCGCTTTTAAATCTGCATCATAAAACAAATACACCATTAGCTGCATGAGAAATGCCATTATCTCCAAAAGCTAAATCTTGGCCTATTATAATCACATTAGTAAATCCTAGAGCTATGGCAAAATTATAAGCAAAATGAGCCACATTTGTACCAATATCTAGATAACCAAAATCATTTAAATTAAATTTTTGCTGATAGTCTAAATCTTGCAACACAATTATTTTATTTTCTTCATCTAACTGTTGAAATGAATCACTATCTATATTTACACTTAAAATATAATAAGCATTTTTTCCACTCAAAATATTTTTTTTGGGTATGGATATATTTTTATGTTTTCCTCGAACATCCATTGTAAATACAAAATCAGGATAAATATTGTTTTTATGCAATGTTGGATAAGCAGTATCGGTCGCAAATATCACATAATCATCTTGATATGCTTTTAAAAGTTCAAGTTGTTTATTCAAAGAAGGTCCTGCACATACCACAATAACACTTTTGTTTTTTCCTTTATTTTCATAAACAAATCTTTGAAAAGGGATATTTTGCAAAACCAAAGGTACATTAGATAAAAATTGTTTATAAATTTTAGAATCTGTATCAAAACTAGTATCAACATTTTTAACTGTTCTTTTTATAATTTCCAAACACTTTTGATACGCAAAATCAAACATAGGACTTTTGTTATAAAATTCGCTATAAGGCAAAAGTTTAAAAAGCCCTAAATACTCAAAACAATCTTTTTGTGAAAAAAGTAAAAAAAGATATTCTTCTAATCTTTTTTCTTCTACATCACAAAGATATATTTTTCCACTTGAAAGTTCTTGACTTAAATCCATCTTGCTCAAAACATTAGCAAAAAATTCAGCTTTATCGAATATAAATATATGCTTATTAATAAGTTTTTTTAAAAAAAGCCCATCCCCTATACCACAAAAAAATATATTAGGTTTTATTAAATCATCTTTTGAAGGCACAAAAGGTGTTTGGCTTGGAAAGATACCAATAAAGTCTTCTTTTAAAGATAAAATTTTTTCTTGCAAGGGTTTGTTAGTAAATTCTAAAGCTTGTAAATTTTTTTGCAAAAACATTGTCTATCCTATGAAATTAAATTATAGAAAATTATAACATTAATTATATTTTATTTAAAAACTCATCTAAGCAAAAAATTTAACTTTTTTTTATACACTTTTACTAATTTTAATCCTCACAAGGAAAATAATGAAAAATTTAATCATAGTAGAATCACCTGCTAAAGCTAAAACCATAGGTAATTTTCTAGGTAAAGACTATGAAGTAATAGCCTCTAAAGGCCACATTAGAGATTTACCTAAAACTAGCTTTGGTATAAAAATAGAAAATGAAAATTTTAAACCTGAATATAGAATTTCAAATGATCATTCAAGCTTAGTAAAAGAACTCAAAGAAAAGGCTAAAAAAGCTAAAACCATCTACCTTGCAACCGATGAGGATCGCGAGGGTGAAGCCATAGCTTATCATATAGCTAAGGCTATTAATAAAGATGAAAATTCCCTGCCACGCATAGTTTTTCATGAGATCACTAAAAGTGCTATAGAAAATGCTTTAAAAAATCCAAGATCTTTAAATCTAAATAGTGTCAATGCCCAACAAACCAGACGCTTGCTTGATCGCATAGTAGGCTATAAATTAAGTCCTTTACTCAATCAAAAAATTCAAAAAGGCTTAAGTGCAGGGCGTGTGCAAAGTGCAGCTTTAAAAATCATCGTCGATAGAGAAAGAGAAATCAAAGCCTTTGTTCCTTTGAAATATTTTAGTATAGATATGATTTTTGAAAAAGACTTACAAGCTGAATTAGTTGAGTTTCAAAACCAAAAGATAGAAAAACTAAGTCTAACTAATGAAGATAGAGCCAAACTCATCTTTGAAGCTTGTAAAAATGCTAGTTTTAAAATAAAAGATATAGAAAGTAAAGATAGAAAAATAGCTCCACAAGCACCTTTTATGACTTCAACCCTACAACAAAGTGCAAGCAATCGACTAGGTTTTAACCCTAAAAAAACCATGATGATAGCTCAAAAACTTTATGAGGGCGTAAAAACTCATCAAGGCATTATGGGTGTGATCACTTATATGAGAACTGATAGCTTAAACATCGCAAAAGAAGCCTTAGAAGAAGTAAGAAAGCTCATCAAAAATGATTTTGGCAAAGAATACTTACCAAGCAAAGCAAACATTTACACCACCAAAAGCAAAGGCGCCCAAGAAGCACATGAGGCTATAAGACCGACTAATCTTAGTTTTACTCCAAAACTTGCAAGTGAGTTTTTAGAAAAAGATGAAGCAAGATTATATACTTTAATATACAATCGCTTCCTAGCTTCACAAATGAATCCTGCTATATCTCAAACTCAAAATGTCTATGCAAAATCAAATGAAGCAAGTTTTAAAATAAGTGGTAGAAAAATTTTATTTGATGGACATTATAAAGTATATGGAGATATGGATAAAGATAAAATTTTACCTAATTTAAAACTAGAAGATACATTAAATATCCAAAATATAGAATTAAACTCACATTTTACCGAACCACCTTCAAGATACTCCGAAGCTGGGCTTGTTAAAAAGTTAGAAAATCTTGGTATAGGACGCCCTTCAACTTATGCTCCAACCATCTCTTTACTTAGTGCAAGAGAATATGTGCATATAGATAAAAAGCAAATCATACCTAATGAAATAGCCTTTGTTGTAACAGAAGTTTTAGAACAAAACTTTAGTGATATAGTAGATAGTGATTTTACTTCTAAAATGGAAGATAAACTTGATATCATTGCAGAAGGTAAAATGGACTGGCAAGAAGTTTTAAGAGAGTTTTATTTTCCTTTTATGAGAAAAATCGATGAGGGTAAAAAAAATATAAAAAGTCAAAAAACTTTTACAAAATTAGATGAAACCTGCCCTGATTGTGGTGGAGAGCTTGCTATAAGAAAAGGAAGATATGGAGAATTTATAGCTTGCTTAAATTTTCCAAAATGTAAATACTCAAGAAATTTAAAACAAGAAACACAAAATGAAGAAAAAAGTGAGAAAAAACTCAATACCATAGGCGTAAAATGCCCAAGCTGTCAAGAAGGCGAGATTGTGGAGCGTTTTTCTAAGCGTGGTAAATTTTATGGTTGCAGTGCTTATCCAAAATGCAACTATATAAGCAAATACAAACCAAGTGAAGAAAAATGTAGCGAATGTGGCGAAACTTTGATTATCAAAGAGCTTAAAAAAGGCACATTTTTAGAGTGCTTAAAATGCAAAATCAAAAAGGAAATTTAATGCAAATCATGCTTTGTGCTATATCTAATATAGCAAGTGGAGGGTGTGGGGAGGACTGTAAATACTGCACACAAAGTGCTCATGTGAAAACTAATATCAGCAAATATAGAAGAAAAGATATAGATCAAATTGTTTTAGAAGCTAAAATGGCTAAGAAAAATGAGGCTTTGGGGTTTTGTTTAGTTACAGCAGGTGCTGGACTTGATGATGAAAAGCTTGAGTATGTGTGCAAAGTAGCTCATGCAGTGCAAAAAGAAGTAGAAGGACTTTTACTCATAGCTTGTAATGGCATAGCAAATTTAGAACAACTCAAAGAATTAAAAAAAGCAGGAATTTTTTCTTATAATCATAATCTAGAAACTTCTAAAGAATTTTTTCCAAACATTTGTTCTACACATACTTGGGAGCAAAGATTTCAAACTAATCTTTATGCTAAAGAAGCAGGTTTAATGCTTTGTTGTGGTGGAATTTATGGTCTTGGAGAAAGCGAAGCTGATAGAAAAAGTTTTAGAGCAAGTTTAAAAGAGCTTGATCCTTTTTCTTCGCCTATTAATTTTTTCATACCAAATGAAAATTTAAAACTCAAGCAAGACTTATTAAATGCTGATGAGGCGTTAAATATCATCAAAGACACTAAAAAAGATTTACCAAATGCACACATCATGGTAGCAGGTGGTAGAGAAGTAGTGCTAAAAGAAAGACAATATGAAATTTTTAACGCAGGAGCTAGTGCTATAGTAGTGGGTGATTATCTTACAACTAAAGGCGAAGAACCTAGCAAAGACATACAAAAACTAAAACAAATGGGATTTAGCTTTGCTAGCTCATGCCATTGACGCTCAAGCTGCTACGGATTTAAAAATTTTATTAGTTGTAGCAGGATGTTTGCTAACTTCACCTTATATTGCTAAATTTTTAAAACTCCCACTTTCAGCCACTGAAATCATGCTTGGTTCTTTTATAGGATTTTTGGGTTTTATAGGAGAAAGTGAGAATTTTAAGCTTTTAGCTAATGCGGGGTTTTATTATCTTATGTTTATTGCGGGTATGGAGATTAATCTTAAAACCTTTTTAAAAACCGAAAGAAGCTTGCTTAATAAAGCTTTTATCTATATCATACTTTTATATGCTTTTAGTGTTTTAGCGGTTGAAAGTATAGATATTTCTTATATTTTTGTCATTATCATACCTGTTATGAGTGTGGGTTTACTCTCAACGCTTTATAGAGACTTTGGCAAAAACTGTGAGTGGCTTAATGTATCCATGGTGGTAGCCACTTTAGCTGAAGTTGTAAGCATAGTTTTGCTTACCATAGCTGCAGCATTTTTGGGCAAAGGAGCCGATCTTTTCTCACTCACTCAAAATTTATTATATTTAGTGGGATTTTTAGCACTTTGTATTTTTGGATTTAAATTTTTAGAAGTGCTTTTTTGGTGGTATCCACAACTTAAAACCATACTCATGCCTTGGCAAGATCAAAACGAAAAAGATATAAGATTTTGCATGGCAATTTTCATAGCCATAGTTGCGATTATGATTTATTTTAAACTTGAAGTTGCACTTGGAGCTTTTATAGCAGGTTCATTTATAGCTACTTTTTTTGATCATAAAAAAGACTTAGAGCATAAACTTTCTAGTTTTGGTTATGGCTTTTTAATCCCTATATTTTTCATCTATATAGGCTCAAGCTTTAAGCTTCAAATGCTTTTAAACCCTCAAGTTTTGCTCATAGCTTTTTCGCTAACTGCCTTTATGATAGGACTAAGAATACTTTGTGCTATGACTTTTGTAAAAATACTTGGTTTGAAAAATACTTTTTTATTTGGCCTAAGCCATTCTATGCCACTAACCTTACTCATCGCAGTAGCTACGCTTTCTTATCAAACTAATATCATCACTCAAGATATATACTCAGGGCTAGTGCTTACTGCTTTACTTGAAGCAATTTTGGCCATTAGCTTGATTAAATTTATCAATAATCTTAGTAGAAAATAATTCTACTAAGTATTTATATAAAATTGCTATACTTTTTTTATGAAAAATTTAGACACACTTTTAGAATTAGCTTTAAAAGCAAGCAAGGAAGCCTCAAAAGTATTGCTTGAATATAAAGACAAAAATACCTTGTGGCTTAAAGATGATGATTCTCCGGTAGGTTTAGCTGATATAAAATCTAATGAAGTTATTAGTGAAATTTTAGCTTCAAGCGATATAGCTATATGCTCTGAAGAAAATATACTCTCTTATGAAGAAAGAAAAAATTTAGAGTATTTTTGGCTTATAGATCCTCTTGATGGCACTAAATCTTATGCTAAAAAAGATAAAGAATATTGCGTTTTAATCGCATTAATCCACAAAAATACCCCTATACTTTCACTCATAGGTGATGTGGAAAATAATGCGTTTTATTATGCACATGCTCATACTAAAGTTTATAAAAATAATGAAATTTTAAATCTTAACTTAGAGCAATATGAAAAAGTTAAAAATATAGCCCTTTACTCTAAAAACCATGATAACAATGAAGATTTTTTCATTCAAAATCATCTTGAAGGCATTAAGGTTTCATCTGCTTTGAAATTTGTATATTTACTTGAAGCAAAAGCTGGAATTTACCCACGTTTTGGTGGCCCAAAAGCTTGGGATATAGCTGCGGGAGATTTTTTAGTCAAACAAAATGGCGGAATTTTATATGATTTTGATAAAAAAGCTCTAAATTATAATAGTCCTGATTTTAAACTTCCAAGTTTTATAGCTTTTGCTAAAAATGAATTTAAATTAAAAGGTTTTTAGTGAGATTTTTTTTAATATTTTTGTGTTTTTTAAGTGCTATTTATGCTAACTCTTTTGCAAATAAAAAAATCATCAAATTACAAAATAATGATGATTTTAATATCATCAATCTTGAGCAAAATATAAATTATGACAAGCTCTCGCATATTAATACCTTAGCTTTAGTGCCAAGCTATGAAAAAGAATATAATTTTTATTTTTCAAACTTAAAAATCGATGCTAAAACCATGGCAAAAGATACGCTAAAAGCATTAAGTGCTATTTTAAACGAGCAAAATAATTTTGCCTTGCTTAGTCAAAAAGAAAATCAAACTTATATCAATAGTCAAAATATCTTGCAAACAAATAAAAATTTCATCAATGCAAGTGAGTTTTTAGAATTTAATCGTTTTAAAAAGGCTGATTTTATTATTTTGCTAGATTTAAAAAGTATTCAAGCAAGCCAACAAAATTTCTTGCTTTTTTCCAATTTTGAAGTCAAAGCCGACATAGAGTACAAACTTTTTAATGCCAAAACAAAAAAACTAAAAGATCATAAAATTCTTACTATCAATACTCAATTTAGCACAAATGATAAAAATAAATCTTATCAAGAATTAGTCCAAGAAATAGCTACAATTGTTTATGAAGATATTAAAAATACTATATAATCACCACTTCTTCTTCTAAAACAATCCCAAATTCTTCAAAAACTCTTTTCTTAGCAAGCTCTATCAAAAACATCGCATCATCAAAACTAGCGTGTTTTTTATTGATTAAAAAATTTGCATGTTCATTACTAAACATCGCATCATTTTTACTAAAACCTTTAAGATTAACTGCTTCTATCAACCTTCCTGCATGATCGTTTTTGGGATTTTTAAAAATAGAGCCAAAGCTAGCGCCTTTGGGTTGATTTTTTCTTGCATTTTTTAAAAGTTCATCTTTAACTGGGTCAAATCCATATTCTAAAAAAAACTTCGCGCTAAACATCACTTCTTTAATAGGATTAAACCTATAAGCAAAAGCAATATTTTGTTTTAAAATTTCTTGATTAAAAGTGCAAATACTGATTAAGTTTTTACTAATATCCTCATCTTTTAACCCTGCATTCATTTTTAAAATACCGCCCAAAGTTCCTGGGATATTTCTTAAAAACTCAAAGCCTTTTAGATTATTTTCTTTAGCAAAATGATACATTTTGAAAGATTTCACACTAGAGCCTATCTCTAAAAACATACCTTTTTCATTTTGCTCTAAAATTTTAATATAATCAAAATTTTTCCCTAAAATTCCAAGTTTTTTGGGTTTTGGAGAGATTAAAAGATTATTTGCCCCACCTATTAAAAAACCATCAAATTTACAAGGCTCTTCAAGCACTTGCACTTCAAAACTCTCGCCTATACGCACAGAAGAATACTTAGAAAAATCAATAATCATCGAATAAAACTTGGAATTTGATTTAAAATATTCGTTGTAAAATCAATCATAGAACTTATCATCCAAGGCATTAAAAATACTATCACCACAACAACAAGTAAAATTTTTGGCACAAAAGAAAGTGTAGCTTCATTAATTTGCGTTACAGCTTGAAAAATACTTATAATAAGCCCTGCGATAAGTCCTGCTAAAAGCATAGGTAAAGAAAGCATAAGTGTGATTTTAAAAGTTTGTACACCCAAGGCTACTAAAGTACTTTCCATATTTTCTCCTTAAAATTTAAATTCTATCAAGAATTTCTAAATTCTTCATACTTACTAGGTATAAGATAATCTTTGCTTTTTATTAATTTCTCATAAAATCCATGATTAAATCCAAGTTCAAAAAGCTTATCTATGGCATTGTATTGTTTATCATTCATATTTATAGAGTTTTTATTTGCGTATAAATTTAAATACACATCAAGTTTTTGGGCATCTACGCGTATTAAATTACGCTCTAAAAGCATGGAAGCTAAGATTTTTCTATTATGATCAGCTACTTCTACTGCTTTAATCAAATCTTTTTCAACCGCTATTGCATCATTAAGTGGTAAAGATCTTCTAAGAGCCATACCACCTAAAGGTAAAGGCAAATCATCTTTGGCTAATTCTTGCCAAATATCCCAAAGTTCAGCCTCAACACACAAACTAGAATCAAATTCTAAAATGCTCTCATGTATAAGCACTCCTGCATCAACCTCATCTTCTAAAACAGCCTTTTCAATTTCTAAAAAATTCTTATAAACTATCCTAGCTTGTGGGTATTTTATGCGAAAGATTAAAGCATTAGTAGTGTGCGCTCCACTTAAAGCAACTTTAAAATTTGGCTTTAATTTTTTATCTTTTTTCTTAATAAGCTTTGGCCCATAACCCTCACCAAAACTCACCGCGGTTTTCAATAAAGCATATTCGCTAGCTATTAAAGGATAAAGCGCAAAAGATATCGCACTAACATCGTATATATTTTCTAATGCAAGTTCATTTAAAGTTTGTATATCTAAAGCTGTATTTTCATATTCATAAGCATTTCCAACCCAACCAAATTTAATCGCCATATACATAAAAATATCATCAGCATCAGGAGAGTGTGCTACGCTAATTTTTTTATTCATTTTTTTCCTTGAAAAATTTAAAAAAGTATTTTAGCAAAATTCAAAATAAAAACTTATATTAAATTTCTTTTTGATACAATTTTAAACATATTATAAAAGGATTAACAAGCATGGATGATAATAAAAGAAAATCACTTGATGCAGCCTTAAAAAGTCTTGATAAAACCTTTGGAAAAGGTACTATTTTAAGACTTGGCGATAAAGAAGTTGAAAAAATTGATTCTATTCCTACGGGTTCTGTTGGACTTGATTTAGCTTTGGGTATAGGTGGGGTTCCAAAAGGAAGAATTATAGAAATTTATGGACCTGAAAGCTCAGGTAAAACCACACTTACCTTACACATCATAGCAGAATGTCAAAAAAAAGGTGGAGTTTGTGCGTTTATCGATGCTGAACACGCTCTTGATGTAAGATATGCAAAAAATTTAGGTGTTGATACAGAGAATCTTTACATCTCTCAACCAGACTTTGGCGAGCAAGCCTTAGAAATCGTTGAAACCATAGCAAGAAGTGGAGCCATTGATCTAATAGTAGTAGATAGTGTTGCTGCACTTACTCCAAAAGCAGAAATCGAAGGTGATATGGGAGATCAACATGTAGGTCTTCAAGCAAGATTAATGAGTCAAGCTTTAAGAAAATTAACCGGTATCGTTCATAAAATGAATACTACTGTAATTTTCATCAACCAAATTCGTATGAAAATAGGCATGATGGGCTATGGAACTCCTGAAACAACTACCGGCGGAAATGCTTTAAAATTTTATGCTTCAGTGCGTTTAGATGTAAGAAAAACAGCTACTTTAAAACAAAATGATGAGCCTATTGGAAACCGCGTTAAAGTAAAAGTAGCTAAAAACAAAGTAGCCCCTCCTTTTAAACAAGCTGAATTTGATGTGATGTTTGGTGAGGGTGTAAGCCGTGAAGGTGAGCTAATAGACTATGGTGTAAAACTTGATATTATTGATAAAAGTGGTGCGTGGTTTTCTTACAAGGCTTCTAAGCTTGGTCAAGGTAGAGAAAATGCTAAAGTCTTTTTAAAAGAAAACCCAGCTATTGCAGATGAAATCACTCAAGCCATACAAAACTCAATCGGTATAGATAGTATGATTTTGGGCGCAAAAGAAGACGATGAAGGAGAATAATAATGTTAATTATTGAAGATTTAAGAGCTTTTGAAGTTTTAGATAGTAGAGGCAATCCTACCATTAAAGCTGAAATCATGTTAAGCGATGGTAGTGTGGGTAGTGCTATCGTTCCAAGTGGTGCAAGTACAGGAAAAAAAGAAGCTTTAGAGTTAAGAGACAATGATGAAAGATTTGGCGGAAAAGGTGTTTTAAAAGCGATTGAAAATATCAATGGCACCATAGCTGAAAATATTATAGGGCTTGATGCTTTTAATCAAACCCAACTAGACAATACTCTTTTAGAGCTTGATGGCACAAAAAACTACTCTAATCTAGGAGCAAATGCAACTTTAGGAATTTCTATGGCAACAGCACGTGCTGCTGCTAATGCACTTGGAGTGCCTTTATATCGTTACTTAGGTGGGGCAAATGCAAGTGTATTGCCTGTACCAATGTGTAATATCATCAACGGTGGTGCGCATGCAAACAATAGCGTAGATTTTCAAGAATTTATGATTATGCCTTTTGGTTTTTCAAGTTTTAAAGAAGCATTAAGATCAGTTTGTGAAATTTATGCAGTATTGAAAAAAGAATTAGCTAATCTAGGTCACTCTACTGCTTTAGGTGATGAGGGTGGTTTTGCACCAAATTTAGCAAATAATACAGAACCGCTTGATCTTTTAATGACTTGTATTAAAAAAGTAGGTTATGAAAATAAAATCAAACTAGCACTAGATGTAGCAAGCAGTGAGCTTTACAAAGATGGTAAATACCATTTAGAAGGTAAAGTTTTCTCAAGTGAAGACTTAATCGCGCGTTATGAAGAATTATGCGCTAAATATCCTATTTTTAGCATTGAAGATGGTTTAGCTGAAGATGATTATGAAGGTTGGATTAAACTCACTCAAAAGCTTGGTAATAAAATTCAACTTGTGGGTGATGATTTATTTGTAACTAATGAAGATATTTTAAGAGAAGGTATTATGAAAAATATGGCAAATGCTGTATTGATTAAGCCTAATCAAATTGGAACAATCACTCAAACTATGAGAACAGTAAGATTAGCTCATAGAAATAATTATAGATGTATTATGAGCCATAGAAGTGGCGAAAGCGAAGATGCTTTTATAGCTGATTTTGCAGTAGCGCTTAATACAGGACAAATCAAAACAGGAGCCTTAGCAAGAGGCGAAAGAACTGCTAAATACAATCGCTTATTAGAAATTGAACTTGATAATGATGAGTACTTAGGAGATAAACTCTGAGTGATTTATTAAAAGAGTATGATGAGCATTCCAAAAAAAAGGAAGCTCGTCATCAACTCATCAAGACTATTGCTTTGTCATTTGTAGCTATTATTGTTGCTATGTATTTTGGTAATATGTTTTTTGGTAAATCTTCACTAGATGTGCTACTAACACTCAAAGAAGAGCAAAAAATTTTAGAAAAAAATATCATAACTTTAAAAGCTAAAAATGCCCAAGCCCAAAAAGAATATTTGCAACTTTTAAGACTTAAGGGAGAAAATTCGCATGAGAATTAAATTTTTTATATTATTTTTACTTTCTTGTGTATTTTTAAATGCAAAGGATAATCCTTTTGATAATAATTCAGAACAACAAAACACTGAATTTGTAAAACTTAGTCCTTTTCAAAGACAAGATTTTAATTTTAATTCCGATGCAAGAATTTTAAAAAATATTACCATTACTTATATCAACCTTGATGGCTCTGAAGAACAAACCACCTTAGATATATATAAAAGCATTAACTGGCATGATACTTACTCATTTATAAAAACCAAAAGTCCAAATGTCGCGCCTATACTTGATGTATCTGTAACTGTGCCACAAAAACAAGGAAATAAAAACTCAAAAACAGAAGAAAACAACACCACTTTAAATATAGAAACACCACTTTTTAGTGGAAGTATTTATAATTTTATATCTATTAGTTTTTACAATAATAAAATCAACATTAAAACTGAAGATAAAATGTTAAGAAATTTATCTATAGGAGATCCAACTAAAATTATCATAGATTTTGCTAAAAAGCAAAATTTTAACACCAAAACACTACAAGTTAATACAGCAAAAGTTAAAAAGGTTGTATTTGGATCACATAAAGGGTATTATCGTTTAGTTATATATCTTGATGGAAAATATAGTTATAAATATTCCCATAGTGAAAATTTACATACCTTTAGTTATCGCTAAGAGTTTTACAACTCTTAAGCAAATTTATGATCATAAATAATCATTTGAAATCTTTGAGCTATCATTCTAGCTCTTTCTATGATAATACTTCTTGGTTCATCTTCAAAAACTTCTTGCAAACTCTCATCAAATAAGTTAAGCCAAATATCAAAAAATTCTCTTGGAAATGGAGGTAATTCATGATGAGCTCTCAAAGGCGAGCCACTATAGCTTGGATCAGCCAAAAACATTCCCGCCCAAAAACTTGCTATTTTTTCTTTATGTTTTTTCCAACTCTCATCATCTGTGCCGATTTTTTCATTAAAAATAGGTCCTAAATCCTTGTCTATTCTAACTTTTGCATAAAAAACATCCATAAGTTTTTTAATACCCTCATGATTAATAGTTTCAAATTTCATGCTTTTCCTTAAAAAATAATTTTGGCTTATTGTATTAAATTTAGAAATTAAAAATATAAACAAAAGTCAATTTTTAGTATAATTTTAAAAAACTAAAGAAAAACTATGACTTATACTATTTTGCCACCTAATCAATTCTTAGATGATTATGTCTTAAATGTACAATTGCATCAATTAGCAAATATCTCTAAAAATGCTTATAAATTTTGGAAAAACATTCAAGCAGCACGTTATCAAGGTACAAGAGTGGTATTTTTACACAAAAAAAGTATTTTAAAAAAACACCAACATCTTATACAAAAATGTGAAAATTTAAATGGCTATGTGCTAGCAAGTGCTTTTTGCTCATTTACAACCCTAGCCCCATCTCATTTAGTAGAAAAAAATAATTCTCAAATTTATAAAATCTTAGATATAAAAGAAGTGTGTGGGGTTAAATTTGTAAATTTAAAGGCATTTTACGATCTTTTAAAGCTAGATTATAATTATAATATTTATATCGAAAAATGCCATTTTTTTAGCCCCACTCCTTTAGAAAAACGTATTAAAATCACTGAGAGTATGTGCGTTGGGTATTACTAAGATATTTAAACATCAAAGCAGAAAAAAGTGAGATTATAGCCATAGCTAACATATAAAATCCCAAAGAAAAACGAGCAATATTTTCTAAATTTGCTAAAGCAATGGTGTGTAAGAATAAAGCAAGTTGCGGGGTAAAACCACCGGCTAATGCATAAGCTATATTATATGAAAAACTAAGTCCTGAAAATTTAATCTTAGCATCAAATACTTCACTCATCATTAAAGGACAAAAATTCATTACTCCAACAAAAAAACAAGCACTCAAATAATACACACTCACTGTATTAAAATCAGGTGTTTTAGTATAAAGAGCATTAAAATAAAACAAGCAAGTTAAGAAAAATCCTAGTGAGAAAATCACACAAGCTTTCACTATGCCTATTTTATCAGCCAAAATTCCACTTAATATACAACCAATTACAAGTACAACTATACCAAGCATTTGCATATAAGTTTGGACGCTTGCATCAATACTTAGCATTTTTGCCATAAAAGAAGGTATGATTAAAATCATCACAACAATGCAAGCAGTTAAAACCCAAGTTATCAACATAGAAAGCACAACACCTAACTTGGCTTTTTTAAACACTTCTTTTAAAGGGAATTTTTCTAAGGCTTTATCTTTTTTCATTTGCTCAAAAACAGGAGTTTCTCTTAAAAATTTACGCAAATAAGCAGAAATAATCCCAAAAATTCCACCCAAGAAAAATGGAATTCTCCAAGCCCATTCATAAAGCTCTTCTTGTGTAAAAAATTTATTCATCATCAAAAATACAAAACTACCAAGTAAAATTCCACCTACCACAGAAGCTGTTAAAATTCCAAGATAAGTGCGTTTTTGACCCTTTGGAGCATGCTCAAATACAAAAACCCAAGCACCAGGCAATTCCCCACCTATAGCTATACCTTGACAAATCCTTACAAATACTAAAAATACTATACATAAATACCCTATACTTTCATAAGTAGGTATAAAAGCAAGTAAAAAAGTTGGTATAACCATCAGCAAAATACTAAGCATAAACATTTTCTTACGGCCAAATTTATCGCCAAAATGCGCCATTACTATACCACCAAGTGGTCTAGCTAAATATCCTGCAGCAAAAATCCCATAAGTATTAAACATTTGCCAAAATGGGCTTAAATTTTCAGGAAAGAAATTTTTAGAAATATAACTTGCAAAAAATACAAAAATGATAAAATCATAAAATTCTAAAGTCCCTCCCAAAGAAGAAAGACCTAAAACTTTTATATCTTTTTTACTAAGATTTTTACTCACTCTTAATCCATCTCATAAGTATCATCATCACTATAATCATCATCGTATTCATAATCATCATCATCATAATTATACGATCTTTGATTATTTACATAAGTATCTTCCTCTATTTCATCATACATTTCATCATCATAATTTTCAAATTCTTCATCATCATAAGCCATTATAAATCCTTTAAAATTTTTTAGTAGTATTTTAATATAAAAATATACATTTTGGTATAATTTTTCAAACTTTACTTAAGGAAAAATATGAATTTAACGCATTTAGATGAAAAAAATCATCCCAAAATGGTAGATGTAAGCCAAAAAGATATCACCCAAAGAGAAGCTTGTGCAAGTGGTAAAATATACATGAGTAAAGAAGCATTTGAAGCTATCATTGAAAATAAAGCTAAAAAAGGACCTGTTTTGCAAACTGCCATCACAGCAGCCATCATGGGAGCTAAGCAAACTTCAAATCTTATCCCAATGTGCCATCCTTTAATGATTTCAAAAGTACAAACCCATATAGAAGAAAACAAAGAAGAATGTTCTTTTAAACTTTTTGTAACCGTAAAATGTGAAGGAAAAACAGGAGTTGAAATGGAAAGTCTAACTGCTGTTAGCATTGGGCTTTTAACTATTTATGATATGGTTAAAGCTATTGATAAAAGCATGCAAATTACTAATATAGTTTTAGAAAGCAAAGAAGGAGGAAAAAGTGGTAAATATCTGCGATCTTAAAAAAGAACCTATTATAAACTACCCTACTTTTTGGGATTACAAAGTCGTTTTTGAAGCTGGGGTTGATGCTTTGGAAGTTTTTACTCAAATACTTAATGAAAGAGAATTTAAATATAAAATCTCAAATACTAGCAAACAAGGCACATACAAAAGTTATCTTTTAAGTGTTTATGTTGATAGCAAAAGTGACCGTTTAAATATTTTTAATCAATTAAAAAGTAAAGCCAAATTTGTATTATAAAAAAGGAAAAGCCATGAAAAATTTAGCCATTATTTTTGAAAATTCTCTCTTAGCTTGTGAAAAAAACGAAATTCCAAGCTTAATTAGCGAACTTGTTTTTAATCTAAGTTATAAAAAAATTAGTTTTGAAAATACTAGCAATGAAGAGCTTTTTGCCATCTTTTCTAAAGTATTAGAAAAACTTGAACTAATAAATGAAGAAAATATTTCCAAAATAATCCAAGGTATCATCAAAGCTAGAGTGGAAGAGGATAAAAAAGCATTTTTTGCTTATATTAACGAATATGGCAAATTAAAAGTAAAAATCGAAGAACAAAAAAACACCATTAAACATAAAATTTGTGATAATTTTTTTGACTTAGAAAAAACCTTAAAGGATTTGAATTTAAATGAATTTAACATAAGTATTAATGATGCTATGCTTTATGATATAGAAATACTAGGTCTTTTAAAAGAAACTGCTGAAAGTGCTTTTATCACAACCTTAGAAAAAGGAGAAAATATAGAACTTACTTCTTGTGAGATTGCTAAAAATTTAGTCTTTAATGCAATTTGTGAAGGAAGTTTTGAAAAAGAAAGAATTTTAAAAATCTCTCAAGTAATTTTAAATGCAGCTTTTGAACTTGCTAATGAATCACAAGCCTTTGCTTATGATTTATGTATAGGAAGTATTTATGGAACACAAGAAGGGATTTCTTTGGCAATTGAAAAATTTAAAGCAAGCTTTGCATATAGTGCTTTAGAGCATGATTTAAAAAATAAAGAAAAAGAACTCATAGACATAGAACAAGAATTTATTCAAATGCTTAAAAAAATATCATTAGAATTTAATAATCCTGTAAAAGATATACTCAAAGATTTATTAGAAAATAAATTTGACACTTTATTTGCCAAATTTAAACGCCTTATACAAGAAAATAGAGAACAAATTCTTATTAAAATCAACGAAATCAAACAAAATCCAAAAATTGATGATTTTAGCAAGCTAGCACAAAACAAGCTTAATAACCTAGCTAAAGAATTAAGCGAGCTTGAAAAACTTGCTAGTCATAAATATAAAAGTTTAGATAAAAATAATGCAAAAGAATTAGGAGTAAGATTGTGGGAAAAAGCTAAAAAATTAATTAAAAAATAATCTTGATTAAGATACAATGAAATATTTACTTAAAATTTTTAATTTAATTTTACAAAGGAGCTTATTTTGTTTTCAAATTTAAAAATAGGAACTAAAATAGTTGCAGTTGTAATTGCAATTATAGTTTTAGGTATTGGAGTTTTAGCAAGTGTCATTGCTATGCAATCTTCAAGTATTTTACACACTGAAGCAGATAAACTACTTCAAACCAGTGCTTTTAGATATTCAAATATTGTAAGAGGTGCAACCGAAAGTGTTCATTCAACTCTTATAAGTGCTGAAAGTTCTATTGATCAAATTCTTGACACACAAACAGTAATTGAAGAAGACAGACTTCAAGATATACTTGGCGGTGCACTTGATTCTAATGGTTGGATAGCATATATTTATGTGCATATTCTTGACACATCAAGATATACAAACATTAACCCTAAACTTTTAACTCAATCAAATAAATTCTTAATGCTATTGCACGATACCACTTTAAGAGAAAAAGGTGGAATTCAACTTATACAAGCAGATGATAGAGTTTTAAATCAAAGAAGTGTTAATAGTGCTTTAAATGATAAACATGAAGGTATTGGAAGACCTCAAAAATTCGTTATTAATAATGAAGAAATCCTTGCTTACAATATCGCAGTACCTATTATGAGAAACGGTAAACTTATAGGTGTCATAGGAGCTTTAGGAAGCTTAACTCAACTTCAAGAAGAGCTTACAAATCCTGAAAGAAGCGTATTTAAAGATGATCAAAGATTGTTACTTGGAGATGATGGACTTATAGCAGTTAGTCCAGCAACTGAATTTATAGGTAAAAACATTACTGAAATTAATCCTCATCCTAGTGCAAATTTATTAGTAGAGTTACAAAAAAGTAAAACAAATACTTTATTTGATTTCACACCAGCTTCTACAGGAAATGCAAATAGAGCAGCAATAGCAAACTTTAACGTATGGGATGGTGCTGATGATTATTGGTCAATAGTAACTATGGCTCCAGTTGGCTCAATACAAATGCCAATTACCAAACTTGTAGCGACTATAGCTATGGTATCTCTTTTTGTAGTTTTAGCAATAGCCTTAATAGTATTTGTATATATCAATAAAGCAGTTAGCTCAAGAATTGTAAATCTACAAAACAATCTTTTACATTTCTTTAAATTTATAAATCACGAAACCAAAGATACTATTTTAAGTAAAGACACTAAAACTAATGATGAATTAAGCAT
>NZ_JAKMQZ010000015.1:0-19880 GCF_025771825.1 Campylobacter sp. IFREMER_LSEM_CL2101 | reverse complement strand
TCTGGTTTGATGCTTTCAACTGGGAAGATGATGGTGATACTTCTATGAGTAACCCAACATCAACAAAAAATGCTAATGGTGATATTAATAATGGTGCCAACGTGACTCTAGCTAAATCATCACTATATGGTGCTGCTGTATTAGGTGATTTTGATCCATTTGCATTCCAAGTATGGGCTGCTTATTCAAACAACTGGGCATTCTTATATGCAGTAGATGCTAGCTATAAATTTGCATTTAACGATATGAACTTCAAAATTCAAGCTCAATACTTAGGAAATAGCCTAGATAGTGATAAAGAAAGAGATTTTAATGCGGACAACGGTAACTTCTATGCTGCTAAATTCAGCGGACAAATCTCTGCTTTTGATTTCCAAGCAGGTGTTATCGGCTATGGTGAAAAAGACAAAAACACTGTAGTTACTTTAGAAGATACAGGTAAAGTTATCGCTCCAGGCCAACAAATTTTCTACTCTGCGGGTAGTGATTTAAGAGGTGATATGGGTGAAAACTTCTTCTATTTTGCAGGTTTAGGTTATACTTTTGCTGAAACTGTAAGAGTAGGATTTGACTATATCGGCGGTAAAACTGAATATGCAGCAGGTATCTCTGATACAGATAAAAACGAATACATCGCAAGAGTATCTTACAAATATAGTCCAAAACTTACATTTAGCGGCTTCTATTCTTACTTAACTGAAGATTTAAATGTAGCTGGTAAAGATGATAGAGATGATCAATTCATCAGACTTGAAGCTCTATATAAATTCTAATTATAAAAGCTAAGCCAAAAGGCTTAGCTTGCTATATCTAAAATTATCTTTCTTTTAATCCTTGTATTTTAATTTCTTTTATTTTTAATTCATTAGGTAAATTTTCAAACAAAGCTTCTTTGCTATGTATATTTTTATTTGCTAGCAATCTTAGCATTTTACCCTATAAGCCTTTGCAAAATGACTTAAAGTTTTGGAATTTTTTAAAAAAGTGAAAGTGGAGTAAAATTGTTTATTTTTTTTAGATATAATCGAGCTTTATTTATATTTAAAAAAGGCATATTTATGTTACGCTTGTTTATTGTAAGTATTTTATTTGTCAATTCACTATTAGCTTTTAATGTAAAATCTTTATTTACTTATACTTTTAATGATAACATTAGCTATGACTTAGAAAAAGCTAAAGAAATTTATTTTAAAAACAAATGCAATACTTGCCATGGAGAAAATGGAGAAAAAAATTCTTATGGCAAAAGAGCTATTAAAGACTTAAGCCCAGAAGAGATCAAAGGTGCTTTAAAAGACTATGCTAATGGATATTTCAAAAATCAATCAAGCGATAACATTCAAATGAGCATATATGCTAAAAAATTAAGCGGGAGTGATATGGATCACATTATTGCTTATTTGAAAGGACAAAATTTTTCTATAGAGCTTAATCAAAAAGATCTTTTAGAAGAAGAACCTGCGCCAAAAACCAAGCACAATACATTTTTAAAATAACAAAAAAGGAGTTTTCATGAAAAAAAATCTACTGCTAGCTAGCTTACTTTGTGCTAGTTCAATTTATGCCGCAGAAGTAAAAATAGGTATTGTTTTACCACTTACTGGTACTTTGGCAGCTTATGGCAATGATGTATATGAGGGCATTAAACTAGCTAATACTTTAAACCCAAATTTAAAAAATGGAGATAGTGTTAAAATCATAGCTATTGACACAAAAGGCGATAAAATAGAAGCAGCAAATGCCACGACTAGACTTATCTCTCAAGATAAAGTTTTAGGCCTTATAGGCGAGGCTGTTACACCAAATACTATGCAAGTTTTATCTATAGCTGAAGAAAGAAAAATTCCTGCTATAGCTCCGGTTGCTTCAGGTGATAAGCTTTTAGATAAAAAAAGCTATGCTAGCAGAGTTTGCTTTATGGATAGTTTTCAAGGAGATAAATTTGCTAACTATGCCTATAAAGATTTAAATTTAAAAAGCGTGGTTGTGATAGTTGATCAAAGCAATGTATATTCATTAGGTTTAGCAAGAGCTTTTGAAAAAGAATTTAAACAAAATGGTGGAAAAGTACTTAAAAAACTAACCATTTCTTCAGGCGATAAGGACTTTAAAGCTATTGTTTCTCAACTTAAAAGCATCAACCCTGATTTTGTTTATATGCCAATTTATCACCCAGAAGCTGCTTTAATAGCAAGACAAGCAAAAGCAGTTGGTTTTAACAAGCTTTTAAGCGCAGGCGATGGAGTAAATAATAAAACCTTTATCGAACTTGGTGGTGATGCTGTAAATGGAGTAATCTTTACCGATAGTTTTGATTATAACAATCCTCCAACAACCCTTTCTAAAAAATTTATTGAAGCTTATGAAAAAGATCATGGCACAAAAGAACTTCCAGCATTTTCTGCTATGGGAGCTGATGCGTATTATGTAATGGTAAATGCCATGAATGAATGTGCTAGCAATCTTAACGCACAATGCATTAATGAAAAAATTCATTCAACAAATAATTTTGAAGGCGTAGGTGGCGTTATAAGCATAGACGCTAGTGGTAATGCAAGTCGTTCTGTAGTTATAAAAGAAATACAAGAACAAAAACAAGTTTATAAAACTATTATCAATCCTTGAAAGGTTAAACTATGAAAAAAATTAGCATAGCTATATTGTCTATCATAGCTAGTAATATCATACAAGCAAAAGAAATTAACATTGGCGTAGTTTTACCTCTAACAGGCTCTACTGCAGCTTATGGACAAAGTGCTTTAGATGGAGTGAAAATCGCAAATTCCATGAAAAACACTTTAAGCAATGGAGATAAAGTAAATTTAGTAGTAGTTGATACAAAAGGCGATAAAATAGAAAGTGCAAATGCTAGCACAAGATTAGTTTCACAAAACAAAGTTTATGCACTAATTGGAGAAATGCTAACAGCTAATACTTTGCAAGTGATAAGAATTGGCGAGGAAAAAAAGATCCCAGTGGTTGCTCCTGCAGCTACTGCTGATAAAATTTTAAATAAAAAATTATACGCTAGCAGAGTTTGTTTTATGGATAGTTTCCAAGGTTCATCTTTAGCTAATTATGTAAAAAATAAGCTAAATTATACCAAAGCTGTGATAATTAGCGATCAAAGCGCTGATTATTCTTTAGGTTTAACTAGAGCCTTTGAAAAAGAATTTAGCAAACAAGGTGGAAAAATTTTAGATAAATTTAGAATTACAGCAGGCGATAAAGACTTCAAGGCTATTCTTTCACAAATTAAAAATTTAAAACCTGATTTTATTTATCTTCCAGTATATTATACTGAGGCTTCTTTGTTTGCACGTCAAGCAAAAGCAATGGGTATAAATATCCCTATGGGTTCAGCAGATGGGGTAGCTGATGAAACCTTTATTAATCTAGCTCAAGAAGCAGCTGAAGGATATTTATTTACCGATAGCTTTGATTATCACAATCCCCCAACGCAACTTTCAAAAGACTTTATATTAGCTTATGAAAAAGAAAAACAAAGTAAAGAAGTTCCAAATTTCACAGCTATGGGTGCAGATGCGTATTTTGTGATTTTTGAAGCTATGCAAAAATGTATTAATGATTTTAACAGTGAATGTATCAATAACAATATCCACACTACTTCAAAATTTGAAGGTGTTAGTGGGGTGATTAGTATTGATAAAACAGGTAATGCTACGCGTTCAATTGTTATAAAATCAATAGAAAATCAAAAGCAAATTTATAAAGATACGATTCTTCCGTAAATAAAAATTTTAAGAGGTTCAATGGATAGTTCTTTAATTTTACAGCAAATTATAAACGGTTTTAGCTTAGGTAGTATGTATGCACTTATTGCTATAGGCTATACAATGGTCTATGGTGTTTTAAGATTGATTAATTTTGCACATGGTGATATCATGATGGTAGGTGCATACTCGGCTTTATTTTGTGTTACAAGTATGAATGTGCCTTTTTTAGGCGCTCTTTCTTTAGCTATGTTATTTGCAGCAGCTTTAGGTATAGCTATTGATAGAGTAGCTTATAAACCTTTAAGAAAAGCACCTAGAATTTCTTTACTTATCACAGCCATAGGTATAAGCTTTTTAATACAAAATGTATTTAATGTCTTATTTGGTTCAACGCCAAAATATTTTCCTGTGCCAAGTTATCTTGAAACAGTGATTAATTTTAATAATATTAGCATTAGCATTAATAGTATTTTAGTGCCTATTTTGACATTTTTTATATTATTAGTGGTTTTATTCATACTTTATAAAAGCAAATATGGCATTGCTATTAGAGCTTTAGCTTTTGATATTCATACTGTAAATTTAATGGGAATTGATGCAAATCGTATTATTGCTATTGTGTTTGCATTAGGTTCAGCTTTAGCTGCTATTGGTGGTATTTTTTGGGCTGTTAGTTATCCTTCTGTTGAACCTAGCATGGGAACTCTTATAGGACTTAAAGCATTTGGTGCTGCTGTTTTAGGTGGTATTGGCTCGGTTGCTGGAGCGGTATTAGGTGGCTTGATTATAGGATTTACAGAAGTTGTTGTAGTTGCTATTTTCCCTGATCTTTCTGGTTTTAAAGATGCTTTTGCATTTATCTTTTTAGTATTGATTTTACTTTTTAAACCAACCGGAATTTTGGGTATTAATTTTGAAAAAAGTAGGTTTTAAGATGGTTGCAAGAAAAATTACACATTTAAGTTTTTTTATCATAGCACTTGCTTTTCTTTTTATATCTCCTTATTTTTTCAATGATTATAAAATAGGAATTTTAAGCAATATTGCTATTTTTGTTATCTTAGCAGTAAGCTATAATCTTATCAATGGGGTTACAGGGCAATTTTCACTAGAGCCAAATGGCTTTGTAGCTATAGGAGCTTATGTTGCAGCTTTAGTTTTACTTACAAGTGAAAGCAAAATCGATCAGTTTTCTTTAGAAGATCCAAGTAGTTTTATTTTAATGATTCACTCACCAAGTTTTATTGTGGCTTTACTCGCTGCTGGGCTTTGTGCTATGCTTTTATCTTTAGTTTTGGCCTTTGCAGTATTTAGAGTTAGAGGGGATTATTTAGCTATTGTAACACTAGGTTTTGGTATTATCATCAAACTTATGGCGATTAACTTTGCTTCTGTTACAAATGGTTCTTTAGGTTTAAATGACATTCCTAAACACACTACTTTATACTGGAGTGGTGGGATTGCTATATTTTCTGTTATTATCATCTTAAATATTGTCAGTTCAAAATTTGGTAGAGCCATGAAAGCTGTAAGAGATGATGAGGATGCAGCATTAGCAATGGGTATAAACACCTTTAATATCAAAACCTTAGCTTTTAGCACTTCAGCGTTTTTAGAAGGTGTCGGTGGAGGCTTGCTTGCCTGTGCGCTAGCTTCAGTTTCGCCTGAGCAATTTGACTTTTTATTCACTTTCCAACTTTTAATCATCATTGTTTTAGGTGGTTTAGGTTCAACTACTGGTGCTATCATCGGAGCTATTTTGGTAATAGGTGGAAGTGAGTATTTAAGATTTTTAGATGAAAGTATGAATATTTTTGGCTATGAAACTCCTGCTATGCCTGGTCTTAGAATGGTTGTATTTTCTGTTATATTGATTTTAGTAATGCTTTTTGCAAGAAGAGGAATAATGGGCGATAAAGAACTAACGGATATTTTATTTAAGTTTTCTAAAAGGAAGAAAAAATGATTTTAGAACTTAAAGAAATTCATAAAAATTTTGGTGGAGTTAGCGCTATAGCAAATACTTCTTTTGCTATTAAAGAAAGTGAAATTTTTGGACTTATAGGCCCAAATGGCGCAGGAAAAACCACGCTATTTAATATTATTACAGGAAATTATAAGCCAAGTAGCGGGGAAGTCTTTTTTCTAGGAAAAAAAATTGATCATTTAAAACCACACAAAATAGTTCATCTAGGTATAGCAAGAACTTTTCAAAACATAAGACTTTTTTCAAGCATGAGTGTTTTAGAAAATGTATTGATTGGCTTTGATAAGAGTATTAAATATAATATTTTTGAAGCTTTTTTGCACCTTGGAAGATTTTCCAAAGCAGAAAAAAATGCAAAAAAAGCAGCTTATGAAATTTTAGAACAACTCAATATTGCTCATTTAGCTGATGAAAAAGCTACTAGTTTAAGCTATGGTCAGCAAAGAAAAGTTGAAATAGCAAGAGCTTTAGCAACAAATCCTAAGCTTTTATTACTAGATGAACCTGCAGCAGGTATGAATTCTACAGAAAGTGATGATTTAGCTGAGTTAATTTTTAACATAAGAGATAATAAAAAAATTAGTGTTTTACTTATCGAGCATGATATGAAATTTGTAAATAAACTTTGTGATAGGGTTATGGTGCTTGATTATGGTAAGACTATTTTTGAGGGAAAACCAAACGATGCGGTGCAAAACCCTGAAGTAATTAGTGCGTATTTGGGAGATTTTAATGCTAGTAGTTAAAGATTTACATGTTTATTATGGCTTAATAGAGGCTGTTAAAGGTATTGATTTTACTATAAAAACAGGAAGTATAGTTAGCTTAATAGGCTCAAATGGCGCAGGAAAAACCTCAACACTTAATGCTATGCTAAATTGTGTTAAAAAAACCGGCGAGGTAACCTTTTTAGGCTATGATACTCAAAGACACTTACCGCACACTCTAGTTCAAAAAGGTATCGCCTTAGTACCTGAGGGAAGAAGGGTTTTTATCAATCTCACTATAGAAGAAAATTTAAAAATTGGTGCTTTTAATAATGCAGAAAATTACGAGCATTTAAAAAATCAAATGTATAGACTTTTTCCAAGATTAAAAGATAAAAAAAATGCCCTTGCAGGAACTCTAAGCGGTGGGGAAGCTCAAATGCTAGCTATCTCAAGAGCACTCATGAGCGAACCAAAGCTTTTAATGCTCGATGAGCCCTCATTAGGTCTTGCTCCAAAAATAGTTGGAGAGGTTTTTGATATTATAGTCAAATTAAAAGAAGAAGGAATTACTATTTTATTAGTAGAACAAAATGCATTTTCAGCTTTAAAAATCAGCGACTATGCTTACGTTTTAGAAAATGGCAAAATCGCTATGCATGCACCTGCAAAAGATCTTATCGGTAATGATGAGATTAGAAAAAAATACCTTGGAGCTTAATTCATGAAAAAACAACTTTTAGCTTTTGGGGATATAAAAATTTCTATTTTTTTATTTTTAATTTTTGCCCTATTTTGCGCCCTAGCTACTTTCATAGAAAGCGCTTATAATACGCCAACAGCTTGGGCGATGATCTATGGCTCTTCTTGGTTTGGTTTTATACAACTCATACTAGGGATTAATCTTTTAGCAGCTCTTTTTAAATACAAAATGTTTAATAAGAAAAAAATACCACTTTTAATCTTTCATATCTCATTTTTATTTATATTACTAGGCTCAGCTATGACTAGATATATGGGATTTGAAGGAAATTTACACATTAGAGAAAATGAAAAAAACAACATCATTGAAACTTCAAAAAGTTATATTTACATAGCAACCTTAAAAGATGATAAAGTATACAGTGCTTCAAAATCTGAATACATAGCAACCCTACCTTTTGTAAATGATTTTTCATTTGATTTAATCTTGCCTGATGAAAAAGCCCAAATTACATATGAAAATTTAATCTTAGATGCAAAAGAAATTTATATTGATGATAACAATTCTGCTCCACTTTTATCTTTAATGCTTTCACAAAATAACGAGTCTAAAGAATTACTTTTTCAAGCAGGAGATATTGAAAATATTAACGGTGTTAATATAGCGTTTTTAAATGACTCCGTTCCAAGTCCTTATATAAAAATCGATAAAGATTTAAAACTTAGTGCTGATTTTGATTTAAAATACATGTCAATGAGTGATGGCAAAGAAAATATTTTAAAAGCAAATCAAAAAGCACAAGCTAAAGATTTAAGATTGTATTCTTTTAATGATATTAATTTAGTAGTTAAATTTGCTTCCTTGCATGGTAAAAAAACTTTAGAAGGTATCAATCAAGCTCAAGATGAAAGCTTTTTTACTTGGTTTAAAAATAGTTGGATAGAGCTGGGACGTAATGCTTTGATTTCTTTGTTTGGTGAGGCAAAATACTGGAATAATTCTTTATTAAACAATTTCAAAGATTTTGCACAAAGCACTAAATATATGCCAACTCAACTTTCAGAAAATGCTATTAATGCTTTAAAATTAAAACTAAGCTACAAAGGAGAATCCAAAGAAGTTTTCCTAGTAGAATACAATTCACCTATTCGCATTGATGTAGCAGGTCAACCTTTCTTTTTAAGATGGGGTCCTAAAGGAATAGAAATGCCATTTGAAATGTACTTAAAAGACTTTGAATTAGAACGTTATCCTGGTTCGATGTCGCCTATGTCTTATGCAAGTTATGTAGAAATTGACAATGCTGATAAGAAACTAGAATATAAAATTTTTATGAATAATGTTTTAGATTATCAAGGTTATAGATTTTATCAAAGCTCATACGATCAAGATGAGCTTGGCACCATACTTTCAGTCAATAAAGATCCGGGTAAAATTCCTACATATATAGGATATTTTTTACTCACATTAGGAATGTTTTTAAATATTTTAAATCCTCATTCAAGATTTAGAACCTTAGCTAAATTAATCAATCAAGACACCCTAAAAAAAACAAGTGCTATTTTGGCTTTTATATTAGTTTTATTTGCAGGCCAAAATACTTACGCAAATGAGCCTATCAAGGTAGATGAAGCGCATGCAAAAGAACTTGCTTCTTTAGTAGTGCAAAAACCTGATGGCAGAATGGTGCCTTTTAATACTTTAGCCATGGAAGTTTTAGAAAAAATATACAAAAACACAACCTTTCAAGGCCAAAGTGCCGAAGCAACAATCATATCAATGATTTTTGATGGTAGTGCATGGTATGATAAAGATATTATATTTATGCCGACAAGTCGCTTGGTTAATGAAGAAATTTCTAAAATTTTAGGTATTAAACCTAGAGCTTATACTAGTTTTAAAGATTTTTTCACTACAGATGCTTATAAACTACAAAAATATGTAGAAAATGCTAATAGAAAAAATCCAAACCGCAGAAGTGTTTTTGATAAAGAAATCATCAAGCTTGATGAAAGGGTTAATATTGTAAATTTAATCTTCTCAGGCGATATTTTTAGATTTATTCCTTTGCAAAATAGCACCAACAATCAATGGGTAGCACCACGTGAAGCTTATATAGGTTTAAAAGGCGCAGAAGGCGCAGAAGTTAAAAGTATTTTAGAAAACTATTTTAATGCAGTTAGTAACTCTATTGCGCACAATAACTGGGATGAAGCAACTAAAAACTTAAATATCATCAAAAACTATCAAGAAAAATATGGCCATGAAGTTATGCCAAGTGCTAAAAAAATTAACACAGAAATCTTTTTCAATAAAAGTCAAATTTTTGTAAATCTTGCTCCGCTTTATTTATGTGCTGGATTTTTACTTTTGATTATAGTTTTTGTTAAGATGCTACTGCCAAAAATACGCATTGATTTTATCTTTAAATGTGTTTATGTATTTAATATTGTAGCATTTTTCATCCATACTCTAGGCTTAGCTTTGCGTTGGTATATAGCAGGTCGCGCACCATGGAGTAATGCCTATGAGAGCATGGTTTATATAGCTTGGGCTTTATCATTATCTGGAATTTTCTTTTCTAGAAAAAGCCCTATTGCACTTTCTTTAACTTCTATTTTAGCAGGAGTTACTTTAGGTGTAGCTCATCTTAGTCAAATGGATCCACAAATTACCAACTTAGTTCCTGTGTTACAATCATACTGGCTTACTATACATGTTTCAGTTATTACTGCTAGCTATGGATTTTTAGGACTATGTGCATTATTAGGCATATTTGTACTTGTTTTATTATGTATGCTAAAAATCAATGGTAAGCATAATGAAAATATTTTAAGAAATATTACAGAAGCAACAAGAATTAATGAAATGGCTATGATTTTAGGACTTTGCTTGCTTACAGTTGGAAATTTCTTAGGTGCTATATGGGCAAATGAAAGTTGGGGAAGATATTGGAGTTGGGATTCTAAGGAAACTTGGGCTTTAATTAGTATTTTAGTCTATGCAGCTATTTTACACATTAGAATGGTACCAAAATGGGCAAATCAATACACTTTTGCAGTTTGCTCTATGTTTGCATACTGGGTGATTATTATGACTTATTTTGGAGTAAATTACTTTTTAACCGGTATGCACTCTTATGCAGCAGGAGATTCAGTAAAAATTCCTGATTATGTATATTGGGGCTTTTTATTTATGGTGGCACTAAGCATAGCAAGTTATTTCAAAAAATCTTATGCAAAAAAATTATAGGAAAGTTTATAAATGAATAATTCTCTTTTTATATTTTTAATTGTAGCTTTAGTTATTGTTATTATACTTGGAATTCTTTTAGTTTTATTTTTTACCCATAAAGATAAACAACCCAACAAAACCAATGCAACCAAAGCTCCAAAAATAAGCAATATAGAAGATTTTATATCCAAGGCTAATGGGGCAAAAAATTCCCAAGAAATTCAAGCTTTAATCTTGCAATTTTTAAATTCACAAAAATTTGGCTCTAATCCAAAAGATAGCGCCACTAAAAGAAAACTTGATTTCATTAGTGCTATTTCAGCTAATGCTAATGCTACTCCTAAAAATATTTCTTTTTTAAATAACGAACTAAAAAAGCGTTATAAAGCTTTAAAAAAAGAAATAGATGCTTATGAGCAAATAGGTCTAGCAAAAAGAAAAATGAGACAATCTTAAGGTTTTTTGATGAAAAATATTAGAAATTTCTCTATCATAGCTCATATTGATCATGGAAAAAGTACACTAGCTGATAGAATTATTAGTGAATGTGGTGCAATTAGTGACAGACAAATGAGCGCCCAAGTAATGGATACTATGGATATAGAAAAAGAGCGTGGTATAACTATAAAAGCTCAATCTGTGCGTTTAAATTATAAATTCAACAATGAAGAATATGTATTAAATTTGATAGACACTCCAGGCCATGTTGATTTTTCCTATGAAGTAAGTCGTTCTTTAGCAAGTTGTGAAGGAGCTTTACTTGTCGTTGATGCTTCACAAGGAGTAGAAGCTCAAACTATAGCCAATGTTTATATAGCTTTAGAAAATGATCTTGAAATCATACCAGTGATTAATAAAATCGATCTTCCTTCAGCTGATATAGAAAAAGTTAAGTACGAAATAGAACATATTATAGGCATTGATTGCTCTAATGCAATTTGTGTTAGCGCAAAAACAGGTGTAGGTATAAAAGAACTCATAGAAACCATCATCACAAAAATTCCTGCACCAAAAACCTATGATGAAGCACCCACCAAAGCTTTAATCTATGATTCTTGGTTTGATAATTATCTTGGAGCTTTGGCTTTAGTTAGAATTTATGAAGGAAATATAGCTAAAAATGATGAAGTTTTAGTTATGAGTACAGATAAAAAACATCTTGTGCAAGATCTTTTTTACCCTCACCCATTAAGCCCTATAAAAACCAAAAAATTAGAATCAGGTGAAGTAGGTGTTATCGTGCTTGGACTTAAAAATGTTGCTGATGTTCAAGTGGGCGATACTATAACGCTTACCAAAAACAAAGCAAAAGAAGCCATTGGTGGTTTTGAAAAAGCTAAAGCTTTTGTTTTTGCAGGATTATACCCTATAGAAACGGATAAATTTGAAGATTTAAGAGATGCTTTAGACAAATTAAAACTCAATGATAGTTCTATCACCTATGAACCTGAAACATCTCTAGCTTTAGGGTTTGGTTTTAGGGTTGGTTTTTTAGGCCTTTTGCATATGGAGGTTATTAAAGAAAGACTTGAGCGTGAGTTTAACCTTGATTTGATTGCTACTGCTCCAACTGTTACTTATGAAATTTATCAAACTGATGGAGAAGTTTTAAAAATTCAAAATCCAAGCGAACTACCTCCGGTAAATAAAATCGATCACATAAAAGAGCCTTATGTAAAAGCAACCATTATAACTCCAAGTGAGTATTTAGGAAATTTAATCACTCTTTTAAATCGCAAACGCGGTATGCAAGTTAAGATGGATTATATTACCCCTGAGCGTGTTTTACTTGAGTATGATATACCTTTAAATGAAATCGTTATGGACTTTTACGATAAACTCAAATCACTCACTAAAGGCTATGCTAGTTTTGATTATGAGCCTATTGAATTTAGAGTGGGTGATCTTGTAAAACTTGATATTAAAGTAGCTGGTGAAAATGTCGATGCACTAAGCATTATAGTGCCAAATGAAAAAGCGCTAAGCAAAGGCAGGGAGCTAGTAAAAGCGATGAAAGAAATCGTCCCAAGACAGCTTTTTGAAGTCGCCATCCAAGCAAGTATAGGTAATAAAATCATTGCAAGAGAAAATGTAAAATCCATGGGTAAAAATGTAACCGCAAAATGCTATGGCGGGGATATTACTAGAAAAAGAAAACTTCTTGAAAAACAAAAAGAAGGTAAAAAAAGAATGAAAGCTATCGGTAAAGTACATTTACCTCAAGAAGCATTTTTAAGTGTTTTAAAAATAGACTAAATCCCTAGTTTAGAACTAGGGATATAAATTTATGCATTGATATCTAAAGAATTTCCACCCATTTCATTGATTTTTTGAGTTACTTTTTCGATAGCTTTATCAATTGTTTCATAGCTGATATCAGGAAGTTTGCCACCCCACATTTTTTCCGCTTGCGCAAATCCTGCTTTTAGACCTTCTAAACCTTTTTGAAGTTTTTCCATATCATCACCAGCTCCATTAATAACAAAATCAGCCAATCTTTGAGATGTTTTTGCTACACCAAAATACCCATCTTCCCCAATAAGCTCTTTTGCTTCATCAGCATTTAAACTAAGTATATCTTTGCCTTCATATCCTATAGCTTTAAAATCTACATTTGATAAAATAGCTGTTAAAGAATCCTTAGACTGAGCTCCTTGAAAAATCCCAGCTTGAGTTAAACCATTAGAGGAACTCATGCTAAATGCTTGTTGCATAAAGCTCATAGCATAAAGTTCTGTTATACCTTTTCCACCTATGCTAGCAAGCTTACTAAGCTTATCCTCATCAATATCTTTTGTGCTATTAGCACTTTTAGTATTGGCATCTTCAAGTTTTGTATTCAAATTAGCCTTCCTATTGCCAACTTGCGACTCCACTGCCACACGTGAATACGAATTTATTTGCATCCTTGCTCCTTTTTTTGTGGGTTTATAAAAATCGTCTAAAAAAAATTAAAATTTACATTAAGAAATTTATAATTACACTTAGAATACAATAACAAACATTTACTATATTTTTAAAATTTAGGTGATATAAATGTTTTTTAAAGATTTTTTCATAACCATTGTTGATCCGTATTTTAAAGATATTATAGAAGGTATAGAATCTCTTTATTAAATTTATTTTATCTATATAACCATAATTAGTAAAATAATTTTTAATAAGGAAAAGCTATGTCAATACATAATTTTTACACTACATTAAATCCTACTACACTTTTTATAAAATGCGCTTTGCCAAATATGGCGAGTATGGCTTTTATTTATCTTTATGTGATTATTGATGGAATTTTTGTTGGAAGATATTTGGGTTCAGATGCGCTTGCTGCTATGAATTTAATGATGCCTTTTATCATGATAAGCTTTGCTTTAGCTGATATGATAGCCATAGGTTCATCAGTGCAAATAGCAATTAATCTAGGTAAAGGAAAAATTGAAAAAGCAAGAGCTATTTTTTCTTTTTGTATAGTTCTTATTTTTGCAATTTCTTGTTTAATGGGAATTTTAGGATTTTTCTTAGCAAAAGCATTAAGTGCTTTTATGGGAGCTGATGAGAATATTCAAAGCTTATCTACTGAATATATGCAAATTTTTGCTATTTTTGCTCCCTTTACTATGCTAGCTTTTGCCATGGATAATTATCTTAGAATCTGTGGAAAAACTTTTTATAGTATGATGGTTAATGTAGTTACTGCTTTGAGTAATATTTTTCTTGATTGGCTTTTTATAGTGGTTTTTGATTGGGGACTTTTTTCAGCAGCTTTAGCAACTTGTATAGGGATGTTTTTAGGAAGCATTTTAGGGATATTGCCTTTTGTTTTTAAGGATTTAGTTTTGAAATTTAAAAAGCCAATAATTAAACTACAAATACTAAAAAATATACTCTATAATGGCTCATCTGAATTTTTTTCTAATATTTCTAGCTCTTTTTATACTATCTTAGCTAATGCTTTTTTACTTGAACTTTCTGGAAATACAGCTGTTGCAGCATTTTCAGTGATTTTATATCTTAGTACTTTTGTTTTTATGCTAGTTTTAGCCATGTGCGATGCTATGCAACCTGCATTAAGTTATAATTATGGACACAAAAATATCGCAAGAATTCAAGCTATTTTTAAAAGAATGTTTTTTGCTTCTTGGGGCGTAAGTACAATGGCATTTTTATTTGTTTATTTATTTAACACTCTTATAGCAGATATTTTTAATAAAGATAATAATCAAGATTTTATCCATATAGCACAAAATGCTTTAGTATTTTTTTCTTTTTCATTTTTATTTTCTTGGTTTGGAAAACTTTGCGCTTCATTTTTCACAGCACTTGATAAGCCCTTGCTTTCTTTAGGAATTTCTATTACCCAAAGTCTTATTTTTCCATTTTTATCTTTATTTATACTAACGCAATTTTTAGGAGTAAATGGAGTTTGGCTAGCTACTTTGGTGGGGGATATTTGTATGATTTTTATTGCTTCATTTTTATTATACAAAACTTTTAAAAATCTAAACTCTTAGCTAATTTCAAACAAGAGTTTAGATCTTGCTCTTTACATATATGCAAATTTTTAAAATTATGAAGTTTTAAAGCCGTACTTTGACCTATAACTACAACCTTATCTTCTTTTTCTAATGTAAAAAATTTCAAAAATTGTTCTATGCTTGATGGAGCACTAAAGATAAAAACACTTGGATGATATATTTTTAATTCATCTTTTTTAGGCTCTATGGCTATATTTTCATAAACAATTAATTGTTTTAAAAAGATATTTTCTTTTAACAAATACTCATCAAGTCCTGAGCTAATTTTCTTAGCTCTTAAATAAAGACATTTTTTATTTTTAAACTCAGGCAAAAATTCACTAGCTAAATTTTTACCATAAGCCTTGCTAGGATATTTTACATTTTTAAAACCAAGCTCTTTTGCAAAATCAGCACTTTTCTCTCCCACTGCATAAAGTTTAATATCAAAATCAATTTTGCTTTTACTTGACATTAATGCTTTTAATGCATTCTTAGAGCTAATAATTAAACAATCAAATTCTTTTAAATTAACTTCAAAATCAAGAAATTTAATTTCATTTAATCTTATAGTCTTAACGCCATCAAATTCTTTATCCCCTATAAAATAAATCATTATTTTCCTATAAAAGTTTTATCAAAATTTGATCTTAAATTTAAAGTTGCCATATGAGGATCATTTGCTTGCATTATCGCTCTAACCACAGCTATACCTTGTATATTGCAATCTTTAAGCAAATTTAAATTAGTTTCATCTATCCCACCTATAGCTACAATAGGTAAAGAACTTAAACTAGTAATTTCTTTTAATCCATCTACACCAAGCACAATACAATCTTGCTTACTAGGCGTAGCAAAAACAGCCCCTACTCCAAGATAAGTAGCGCCTTGAGCATTAGCAAGCTCGCTTTTATGATTGATCGTAAGTCCTATGATTTTATCTTCACCCAAAAGTTCTCTTGCTTTTTTTAAAGGCATATCCTTTTGACCTATATGCACTCCATTTGCATTCACAGCCATGGCTATATCAATTCTATCATTTATCACAAAAGGTGTGTTGTATTTTTCGCATAAGGCTTTAACTTTTAAAGCAAGATTATAAAATTCTAAAGTACTAAGATTTTTTTCCCTAAGTTGTAAAATATCAATCTTAGCTTTCAAAGAAGCTTCTAAAATATTTAAAAACTCACTTTCACTTTTCTCACCCTTACTTGCAACAAGATAAATTTTAAATGATTTCATATTTAGCTCTTTTTTTAATTTCTTCATCATTTAAATTACTTAAAGCATCGATTAAATTCACTCTAAAACTACCACTTCCATTAGAAAGCTCTTGAGCGATTTCACTAGCTACACCAAAACTAAGTAAAGCATATAAACTAGCCTGAAATTTATCTTCTAATGCTCCTGCAAAAACTCCACACAAAGAAGCACACATACAACCTGCTCCAGTTATTTTAGTAGCCATGATTGAGCCATTATAAACTTTTGCAATACGCTCTTGATTTATAATATAATCAATTTTTCCAGTTATAGCTAAAACACGCTTAGTTTTATAAGAGTATTCTTTGGCTTTTTCTAAAAACTCATCATTAATCACAAAAGTACTATCAACCCCTCTTGCTTTACCATCTAAACCTATAACACTAGCCATTTCGGATGCATTTGCTTTAACAATGCTAATGCCTTTTAGATTAAGCAATTCAAAATTAATCCCATCTCTTGCCTTGCTCACACCCAAAGCAACAGGATCAAAAACTATAGGTTTATTTAATAAAGCATATTCTTTGGTTGCTTTTAGCATAGAATTTGCTACAAGCTGATTAATAGTGCCTGTATTTAGCACTAAAGCTGAGCTTATCTTAGCAAAATCAGCTTGTTCTTCATAAAAATCAGCCATAGCAGCGCTTGCACCCATTGCTATAGTTACATTCGCACAATCATTAACTGTAACATAATTAGTAATATGATGAATCAAAGGATTTTTTTCTCTTACTGCTTTGATAATCATTTTTACTCCTTATCATATTGAAAAAAATGATTAGTCGGGCCACAACCCTTTCCAAGTGCTAAAGAATTTAAAATAGCTCCATACACATAATCTTTAGCAAGCTTTATAGCTTCATATTTTTCTTTACCTAAGGCAAGATTACTAGCTATAGCTGAACTTAATGTACAACCCGTACCATGTGTGTTTTTTGTATTAATTTTTTCTGCTTTGAAAATACTAAATTCCTTTCCATCATAAAAAACATCATTAGTATTATCTTTACTATGCCCACCTTTAATCAAAACACTTTTTGCACCTTCTTTGAAAAGCTTTACAGCGGCTTTTTTCATATCCTCTTCATTAAGTATTTTAAAATCACACAAAAACTCAGCCTCAGGAATATTTGGCGTAAGTACATCAGCTAAAGATAAAATTTCATCTTTAAAAAACTGACAATTTTCTAAAGGCATTAAAGCATAACCATTTTTTGCAAACATCACAGGATCTATCACTACATTTTTAGCTTTAAAGCGTAATAAATTTTCTTTTACACAAGTTATAATTTCTTTTGAACCTAGCATTCCAATTTTCACAGCAGCTGGCTCTATGTCCTCATAAACTGCTAACATTTGCTCATCTATTATCTTAGTGGGTATATCAAAACAAGAAATCACTCTTGCAGTGTTTTCAGCCACAACGCTTAAAACTACACTCATACCAAATAAATTATGCGCACTAAAAGTTTTTAAATCAGCTTGTATGCCAGCCCCACCACTACAATCACTCCCGGCTATAGTTAAGATAGGAATTTTAGTTTTTGTTTTTGCTTGTATCATTTTTATCCTTTTTTATAAAAAAGGAAAGTTTTTGCAAGAATTCAAAGTTCGCATTACCAAACTTCTCAAGGGTCGAAGTCTAACTTCCTCTCAGCAAAAGCTCCCCATTAATGAAAAATTATATCTTAGTTTTAATTAATCTTAAAAAATATTTTAAAATACTGCTATAATTTTGAAAAAACTACACAATTTTTGAGGAAAAAATGACTAAAATTATTTTTGTTTGCTTAGGGAATATCTGTCGTTCTCCCATGGCTGAATTTATTATGAAAGATCTTTTAATAAAAGCAAATTTAAATGATAAATTTATTGTTTCTAGTGCAGGCACCTCAGGTTATCATGATGGAGAGGATATGCATTATAAAACCAAAGCCATGTTAAATAACAAAAATATCAATTCTAAGCCATTTTGCAGTCAAAAGCTAAGCTTAAAAATGTGCGAAGAAAATGATCTTATCATTGTTATGGATAATTCTAATTATAATGATGTAGTTAAAAATTTTCCAAATTTTAAACACAAAATTCATAAAATCACCTCTTATGCTTTAGAATTAGGATATGATGAAGTTCCTGATCCTTGGTATAGCGGAGATTTTAATGAAACTTATACTATACTTTCAAAAGCATGCTCTAATCTTTTAAATACACTTTATAAAAATTTATCATTTAAATAATATTTGGTTCTTTTTTAATTTTTAGTGCTATAATAAACTCACTTAAATCTTACTATAACACAAAAGGAGTTTTTTAATGAAAAGTATCAAACTAAAAATTTCATTAATTGCAAACATTATAGCCATTGTATGTCTTATAGTACTTGGCATAATTAGCTTTATTTTCACAAAAAAAGCTTTAAATTATGAGGTGGTTAAAGCTGAAACCAATTATGTAAGAGCAGCTGAAAAATCAATGAGGGATTTTAAAAATCTTAATGTTCATTCTTTAGAAAAACTTTCTCAAGCCATCTTAAAACTTCCATATGATGCACTCAATACCCAAGATAAACTTATGCAAAATACAGGTAATTTACTTAAAGCTGTTAGAGATATGAATAGCTATTTAGCTGTTTATATAGCTCAACCAAATGGCGAATTGATAGTAAGTGATCCAGATAGCGATAGCAAAGGTTTAGATTATGGAATTTATGGAAAAGCAGATAATTACGATGCAACAACAAGAGAATTTTATATAGAAGCTAGAAAGAAAAATGGTCTATATATCACAGCTGCATATATTGACGCAACAACAGGATTGCCGTGTTTTACCTATGCTATGCCTTTAGTTAAAGATGGTAAATTTATAGGTATATTAGCCATTGATGTTTTAGTAAAAGACTTACAAACCGAATTTAGTGAATTACCAGGAAGAACTTTTGTATTTGATCATGCTTATACTGTATTTGCTTCAACTGATAAAACATTAGTTAGTGGAGAGCAAAATCCAGATATTATTACAGTAGCTAAAGCTTATGAAAAAGCTGGAGATTATAATATCTTTAACTATATCACACAAAATGGTCAAGATAGATTTGGTATTTGTGTAAAAATTGATGGCTATACAACATGTGCAGGTGAAAACATAGAAGTTATTGAAGCCCCTGCTTTAAAAATTGCTTATATTCAAACCACTATAGTTATTTTTACAAGTATTGCTAGTATTATTTTACTTTACTTTATTATTTCTTATTATTTATCACCTTTACAAGCTATACAAAATGGCCTTAACTCTTTCTTTGATTTTATCAATCATAAAACTAAAGATTCAGCTATGATAAATGTTAAAACCAATGATGAGCTTGGTGCTATTGCAAAAGCCATCAATGAAAACATCACTAAAACTAAAAATGCATTAGAACAAGATGCTAAAGCAGTAGAACAATCAGTAGAAACTGTTAGAGAAGTAGAAGGTGGTAATCTAACAGCAAGAATAACAGCAATTCCTGCACACCCTCAATTACTTGAACTTAAAAATTATCTTAATGAAATGCTTAGCGTATTAGAACAAAAGGTTGGTTCTAATATGAATGAAATTAATAGAGTATTTGATAGCTATAAAGCATTAGACTTTACAACAGAAGTTAAAAATGCTAAAGGTGGAGTTGAAGTAACTACTAATGTATTAGGTCAAGAAATAGTAGCTATGTTAAGACAATCATCTGAATTTGCTTCTTTATTG
>NZ_JAKMQZ010000014.1:0-21091 GCF_025771825.1 Campylobacter sp. IFREMER_LSEM_CL2101 | reverse complement strand
ATATTAAATGCAGGTGGTAATAATGTCTTTTTAATCAATCCTAATGGGGTAATCATAGAAAAGAGTGGATCTATCATCAATGCTAAAAATTTTATGGCTTCAACTGCTACTTTAAGTAATGATGATTTTAATACTTTTAAAAATCTTAGTTTTGATAACCCGCAAGCATTTTCACCTAAAATCAAGCCAAATAATGGCAATGTTGTAAATTTAGGAAAGATTAATGCAACTAATAGCATTACCTTGCAAGGTAATAAAATAGTACTTGAAGCAGGTTTTGACGAAGGAAAATTAAATAAAATAGAAACTAATGAGCTAAATTTAAAAGGCAATGAAGTTTATGCAGATGTAGGAACAACGCAAGTACAAAATGTAAATGTTGAAGCAAATAAGGGGACATTGTATTTAAGTGCTACGGGATATTACTATAATCCTACAAAAAAATACGATGAATTTAATAATGTAAATAACAATCTCAAAAAAACATATAATCAATACATTAGCATAGGTTCTGTGCAAGATTGGTGGCACTTTGCTAAAGGGTGGAATGAAAAAACTGATTTTAGAAATAATGTAGTAGGAAATACCTTTAAACTTACTAATGATATAGATTTTGGTGGAAATCAAGGTAAAGGCGATGAAGGCAAAGATTGGCAAAACTACGCAAACTATTGTATAGAAGGACTTGGTTGTACTAATATGATAGTAGGTTTTAAAGATGGTAGTGCTTTTAATAAAACCTTTGATGGGCAAGGATATACGCTTAAGAATATTAATATAGATACGATGTCAGATGAAGTTAAAAATAAACCTCAATTTGTAGGTATATTTGGAAAAGCACAAAATGCAACTTTTAAAAATGTCAATGTAGATTATATGAACGGAAGTATTAATGCAAAATCTGATAACGATAATGGGGTTTATCTTTTTATAGGTGGTTTTGTTGGTTCAGCTAAGAATTCAAAATTTGAAAATCTTAAACTAAGTGGTATTAATACAATTAAAGCAAATGTAAAAAGAGGATATGAATCTATAGTTGGTGGGTTTGCTGGAGAAGTTAGATATGGTATTATAGATCAAGTTCAAGTTGATCAAATAAATGAAATAATTGGACATGAAAAAGTTGGTGGGTTTGCCGGAGGTGTAAGTGATGCTAATATTAAACATATAACCTTTTCGAATGTTAATAACATTATTGGCAAAAAATATGTTGGTGGTTTTGTAGGACATCTCACAGGAGGAGATTTTGATAATATAAAAATTTACAAAATTGTTTCAATTAAAGGTGGAGATCATGTTGGTGGTTTTTTAGGTTATGCTATTCATGATAATGCAACCTTTGATAATATAAAAATAGATACAATAAATAGTATAGAATCAACAGGATATTACTCTGCTTATTTAGGTGGATTTGCAGGCTATTTGGCTTCAAATGCTTCGTTTGATTTTAATGATATAGCATTAAATAACATCGGTAGTTTAAAGGCTATTGCAACCGGTAATAATACTTCTAAGATATATTTAGGTGGATTTATAGGAAAAGGGGAGATATTTGATATGTCTAATGTATATATCAATTTTCAAGATAATTCAAAATTTGAAGCTATTAATCACAGTCCTTATGGTGGAAAATATAATTATGTTGGAAAGTTATTTGGTAATATTGATGAGTTTTTTGCACCAAAGTACTCAATAAACAACGTCCATGTTTATCACAAAAATGGAATTTTAACTAATGCTACTTCGGATAGTAAGTATTATAGTGAAATTAATTTTCATACTTATGAAAGTAAAAATGATAGTGAGTATAAAGATTTTGAAAATAAATTTAATTCTATAAAAGATCCATCATTGCCAAGTATTACTAAGCCTGCGGAAAAAGAATACCTAAGCGCACAAGAAGCAAAAAATGATCAAGCAACTCTAACACAAGATGATCTTTATAAAGATATAGTAAATGATATCTTTAACTCTTTAAAAAGACATTCTTACGCGATAGATTTAAATACTTTGCAAGCATTTTTAGAGGCTTATGATAAGTTAAGCGATACTAAATCCAAGGAAGATTTTTTAGCAAATTTCTTACTTGATAAAAGTAAATATTCAGAGAAAGAAAGAGAAAATTTAGCACATTCTTTAGCTCAAAGTATAGATTTTATGCTAGCTTATAGTGAAAATGAAGCTGAAGATTCTAATTTTGATAATGGAGTTAAAGCAACTTTTGATGGATTAAAAGGAGAAGCAGAAGAAATTTTAAAGCAAGGTGAAGCACTAAAAGCTTATGTTAAATCTTTAATAGATCCTGTAAGCAGTATCGAAAAAAACAATGAAGCTATAATAAATAATAACACATCAATAAAAGACTTACAAGATGAGTATAATAGCCTTGTAAATTCTATCAACAAAGGACTTTTAGATGAAGATGAGTTGTTAATAGCTCAAAAAAGACTTAGAGAAATTGTGGCTAATATTGAAGGTTTATTGGAAAAAAATAAAGTATTAAAAACTGATAACGATAAATTACTGACACAAATAGAAAATGAAAATCATCACGAAGGTAATTTTAGAACCTATGGTGTTTCTTCAAGTACTCCAGAAACACCTACTTTAAGTGCTGTTATTCTAAATCCAGGTACAAATAATGGAAATGATAATAACGGAGATACAAGTAATGGATCTGATGCTAGTCAAGTAGTATCATCTATTCAAAAACAAAATTCAGACAAACTAGGTAATGCTGCAGTTGTAGATGAAGAGGAAAAGAATGAAGTTGAGGAAGCCTCTCTTGTACAAAAAGGTAAAATTTGCATAGTAAGCGATAATTCAAAAGCTATGAACCCTTGTATTGTAAGCTCTTTTTAACAACAACACTAGGATTTATCCTAGTGTAATAACGAGTATATTAATAAATACTCATATTAAATAATATTTTGATTCATCAATAATAGATATAAAAATAAAACCCATGATTTTAAAATACACCGTTAAAAGGAAAAAATAAGTATGAAAAAACTTTTACTTAGCACTATAGCACTTAGCTCTTTAGTCTATGCTAATAATGGAAGTATTACCATAGCTAAAAATGATATAGAAAAGGTTATAGAATTATCCCCTGATAGAAACCTCCCTCAAAACAAAGCTATCAAAGAAAATCTAAAAACCAAAGATGATTATAAAAAAAGTCAAGAAGCTAAAAAAGACTTTGAAGAAAAAAAGAAAGAATTAAAAGAAAAACTCAATCAAGAAAATGAAACTAACAATCAAACCACTAATACTAACAATGATAAAGCTAATACTAGTGTAAATGATAATAGTTCTAATTCAACTAATAACACTTCAAACAATCAAACCACTAATAGTTCTAATACTAACTCTATTAACTCAAGTAATCAAACTAATACTACCACCACTAAACAAGTAATAACCAAATACAAATTTGTTATCACTAATGAAAACACTAGCTTTGAAAAGCTAGGTATTAAAGAAGAAGATTTACAAATACTCATTAGTGAGTTTAGTACTAGAAAATTTAGCTTACAAGATTTACAAGATATATCTAATATCATTGCTTATTATTTCCAAGTTAATGGCTATCCTGCTGCAACAGCTTATGTGCCTCAACAAGAATTTGAAGATAGTGTGCAAATAAACATAGCCTTAGGAACATTAGGTAAGTATATAGTAAAGAATAAAACTAATATAAAAGATTATTTTTTTGATAGTAAATTTAATCCAAAAGATAAAGGCAAGATTATTACCACTTCTTTGGTTGAAAATGGAATTTATAGATTAGATGAAATGTATGGCATTCAAACCCTAGCAGGCTTACAAGCAGGAGAGAATGTAGGAGAAACTGATATAGTTATAGAAGTAGTTCCTGATACTAAGGCTAATGTATTATTATATAGTGATAATTATGGTATTAAAAGCTCAGGGGATATTAGAGCTGGTATTAGTATGGGATTTAATTCTATATTTAATATGGGAGATTATTATAATTTTTACTTACAATCAAGCAATGAAAAGCAAATCAACTATGGAGCTAGTTATACTTTCTTTTTAGGAAATTTAAAAATCACTCCAAGTGTATCTCAAGGCTCTTATTCTTTAGGTGGAAAATACAAAGATGCGGGTTTTTATGGTACTTCTAGAAATTTTGGTATAGACTTTTCTTATCCTATGTGGATTACTACCGGTTCGTCATTTTATTTAACTTCAAGTTTGTATCATAAAATACTTAGTGACACAAGAGCTGGATTTTTAACCTTTGATAAAAGTTCTAATGTAGGTAGCATGGGTTTAGAGGGTTTATTTAGAGGCTTTGAAAACAATGCTTTAAGTTATAGTGCAAATATTATCATAGGCAAGGTATATGATGATAGTGATTTTAAATTCGGTAGTAAAACTTTTGGCTGGTTTAGAAAACTCAATGCTAGTTTGAATAATTATTATAGTATTAATGAATACATTACTCATACTTTAAATATAAACTATCAAAAGGTATTAGGAAATTTTGAATTAGATTCTTCTGAGAGTTCATCTTTAGGTGGAGCTTATGGAGTAAGAGCTTATGATAATGGAGAGGGTGATGGAGATAATACCATAGTAGCTAACTTTGGTATAAGAATAAATATACCAAATACTAATTTTTATTTTACTCCTTTTTATGATGTAGGTTATGCTTGGTATGAAAAAGATGGGGGTAGATTAGCAGATGAGCATTTTTTAGATGCAGTAGGCTTACAAATACTTTATAATAAAGCTAATGAGTATTATATAAAACTTGATGCAGCTAGAGCATTACATCAATACAAATACGATGATGAGCATAGAATGAAATTATATTTAAGTGGTGGGGTGTATTTTTGAGATTGCAAGCTAAAACAGCTTGCAATTTGAATTAAACATTGAATCTAAAATGCATTACATCGCCATCTTGTACGATATAATCTTTCCCTTCAAGGCGTAGTTTTCCTGCTTCTTTAGCACCACTTTCGCCTTTACAAGCGATATAATCTTCATAAGAAATCACTTCAGCTTTGATAAAACCTTTTTCAAAGTCATTGTGGATCACGCTTGCTGCTTTTGGTGCTTTCCAGCCTCTTTGTATAGTCCATGATCTAACTTCTACTTGTCCTGCGGTAAAATAGCTAATTAAATTAAGCTTTGAAAAGGCTGTGCGTATAACTACTTCAAGCCCACTACGCTCAACGCCTAAAGATTTTAAAAACTCAAAATGCTCTTCATCGCTTAAAGCTATCATTTCCTCTTCTATTTTAGAGCAAAGCTTGATAACCTCATGGCCTGATTTTGCGGCGAATTCTTTAAGATCTTTTACAAATTCATTATCTTCTAAAAGGGAATTCTCATCTACATTTGCCCCATATATTACTTCCTTAGCTGAAAGCAATCTTAGTTCTTTTATAAGAGCATGATAGACTTCATTTTTATTTGGGAAAGAACTTGCGCTATTGTTTTGATTTAAATGTTCTAAAAGTTCATTAGCTAAAGCTAGACTTTCTTTTGCACCTTTTTCGTTAGCCTTTGCACCTTTAGTGAGTTTTTCTATTTTTTTACTAAGTTGCTCTATATCTGCTAGTATAAGTTCTGTTTCTATGATTTGCACATCACGTACAGGATCAACACTACCTGCAACATGGGTGATATTTTCATCATCAAAACAACGCACAATATGCAAAATCATCTCAGTTTCGCGTATGTTAGATAAAAATTTATTACCCAAACCCTCGCCTTTGCTAGCGCCAGCTACTAAGCCTGCTATATCAACAAATTCTATATTTGAGCGTATGATTTTTTGTGGATTGACAATCTTTGCTAGCTCTTTTAAGCGATGATCAGGCACAGGAACGACTGCTTTGTTTGGTTCTATGGTGCAAAATGGATAATTTGCACTTTCGGCATTTTGCGCTCTTGTTAGTGCATTAAAAGTGGTAGATTTTCCAACATTTGGAAGTCCTACTATACCAACTGATAAACTCATTTTTGTTTCCTTGAAAGATAAAGTAAATATGAAAGACACATTCTAACACCCGCTCCACTTGCACCAAAGCTATGATAACCCCAAGCTTTTTCTAAGTAAGCTGGCCCTGCGATGTCTAAATGTAACCATTTGTCTTTGTATTCTTCTCTAATGAAAGAATTTAAAAATAACCCTGCAGTAATAGCCCCGCCATAACGACTTGAAGAGGTATTACTTACATCTGCTATATTTGATTTTATAAGCTCTTTTAAGTGTGGGTTAAAATGTAAAATAGTAGCTAAATCTCCACTTTTTTTACTTACTTTGAAAAAATCATTTTGTAAATCTTCATTATTTCCCATGATGGCACTTGTGTATTCTCCAAGTCCTACTACGCAAGCTCCGGTTAGAGTGGCAAGATCTATTAATAAATCAGGTTTTAGATCTTGAGCAAGTGAAAGACAATCTGCTAAAACTAATCTTCCTTCTGCGTCGGTATTTCTAACCTCAATACTCACACCTTCTCTTGAGATAAGTACATCATCAGGCTTGTAAGCATTTCCACCTATCATGTTTTCAGTTGCACCGATGATAGAATGCACTTCTATATCAAGGTTTAATTCACTTGCACCTTTGATAATAGCCATTGCAGCCGCACCACCACTTTTATCTGATTTCATCGTAAGCATATAATCAGCAGGTTTTAAACTAAGCCCACCACTATCATAAGTTAGCCCTTTACCTACAAACACTACTTTCATTTTTGGATTTTGTGGTTTATATGAAAGATGAATAAGTTTTGGAGGATGGATTGAAGCACGATTTACCGCTAAAAATGCTTGCATTTTTTCTTGCTCTAAGAAATCGCTTTCATAAATTTTACATGAAATCTTGCAATCATTTTGACTTAAACTAAGCGCGTCTTCGGCCATTTTTGCAGGAGTGTAAATTTGTGGAATTTCATTTACGATATTTTTTGCAAAATCACAAGCATTTGAAAAAACTTGTCCATAGTTTATACCTATACAAGCTTCTTCTAGGTTGTATGTTTTGTCATTAATCTCATCTTTTGAAATGAAAATATTTTCTAATTTACTCGGTGTTTTTTCTTTTTTGTATTTATCAAACTCATAAGCACCAAAAGTAAATCCTTGAATCATAGCATTAAAACTATTTACTACGCATTTTCCTACAACACTTTTTGTTTTAACACTTTGAATTTCAAGTTTTTTTAAAGCCTTATAGGCATTTGCAAAAGCAAGTCTTATATCTTCATATTCTAAACTTTTAAGTTCGCTATAAAGAATTTTATTTTGCATATCTATGCAAATTCCTTCGCCTTTGTAGTTTGAAAGTTTAAAAAGTTCTTGGCTTTGAGTGTATTTTTCTATCTTTTTATCTTGTATTAAAATGATTTCAAAGTCAGCATTTATAGAATTTATAGTTTCTTCTTTAAAATTAAAAGTCATTTATGAGTCCTTTTTCTAAGTATTGATTTTTCTATTTGTTTCATACCTAAAAATAAAGCAAGTAGAAAACAAGCGATAATAGGCACTGCAAAATACCAGTGATCTCCAGCCCATTCTACTGCAAGCCAAATTTCTTTCCCAAAAAACCAAGCAAGTAAAATGGTTATTGCAGCCCAAGCCCAAGCACTAATGAGATTAATAAATGCAAATTTTTTCGCACTATAACGTGTTAGTCCTATGCTCATAGGTATAATGGTTCTAAAGCCATACATATATCTTTGTATGAATATAATAGGCCAGCCAAAACGCTGCAAGAGCAAATGTGCTATGGCAAATTTACGCCTTTGGGTGCGGAGTTTTTTCTGAATGTATTTTTTATTATATCTTCCTATATAAAAATATATTTGATCACCTACAAAACCACCCAAACCTGCTACAAAGATGATAAGTCCTAAATTTACATGGCCTTCATGTGCAAAAATACCTGCTAAAATAAGCGCAAGTTCTCCCTCAAGTATGCACCATAAAAACACGATAATATAAGCCCAGTTTTTATAATCATACAAAAGTTGTTTTAAAAATTCTTCCATTTTATACCTCTAAAACACTATAAATAGAAGTTAATTTAGCTAATTCTTTAGCCCCATCAAGATCTTTTAATTCTAGTAAAAAACAAGCTTCAACGCATTTTGCATTGAGTTTTTCTATGAGTTTAACAGCAGCGATAGCCGTGCCACCTGTAGCGATGAGATCATCTATAAGTAAAACATTTGCTTTTTGATTGTTAAATGCATCAATGTGAATTTCTATGGTATCACTGCCATATTCTAAGCTATAAGATTCTTGCAAGCATTTTGAAGGTAATTTGCCTGGTTTTCTAATAGGCACAAAAGGTAGTTTTAATCTAGCACTTAGCGCAGCTCCAAAAATAAAACCTCTACTTTCTATACCAACGATATAATCAAGCTTTGCGTTTTGATACTTTTCTACCAAGTGATCCATTAAAAACGCAAATGCTTCTTTGTTGTTTAACAAAGTAGTAATATCTCTAAAAATAATCCCTTCTTTTGGAAAATCCTTAATAGCTCTAATGCTATCTAATAAGTATTTTTTATCTTGTTCTTTCATCATAATAATGCCTCGATTTTTGCTTCTAATTCTTTGATTCTTTGTCTTAATTTTTCATTTTCGATACGATATTGTGAATTTCTTGTTCTAAGAGAAGTTAAGTCTGCTTTGCTTTTGTTTAACTCTTCGGTTAGAATATCTATATTTCCTAAACTTCTTTGAAGTTGTACTTGTAGCTTTCTAATAACTATTTCAGTATCATCAAGGTTGTTTTTTATAAATTCTTTTGCTACTTTTTCTTTATGAAGTAAGGTTTTATAATAAAGCAACATAATAGTCATATAAATACTAACACAAATTAATACAGTTAATACAAGCCAACTTAAAATCATAATTTTGCCTCTATTTTACTAATTCGCGCACAATGTCTTCCACCGCTAAAAGTAGTATTGATGAAATTTGAGATGATTTCAAAAGCCATATCTACTCCGGTTAATCTAGCTCCTAAGGCTAAAACATTTGCATCATTATGCTCTCTTGAGAGTTTAGCGCTTAAAGGTTCGTTGCACAAAGCACAGCGTATATTTTTATGGCGATTTGCTGCTATACTCATACCAATACCTGATCCACATACTAAAATTCCAAAACTATTTTCATCAATTTTAGAGCTTAATAAATGCGCATAATCAGGATAATCACAGCGATCCTCGCTAAAAGGACCTAAGTCTTCAAAGCTTATATTTTTTTCTTGTAAAAAATTGACAATCTCTTGCTTTAAAACAAAGCCAGCATGATCACTTGCTATGTAAATTTTTTCTCTTAACATTTAACAATCACTTTATCATTGAAATTTTAAAGTATTAATTTTATCATATTTAATTAAAATTTTTCTTTCTTGTATATAATTATTTTTTGATATTTTCAAATATTTATTTGATATAATAACAATAATTATTTAAGGTAAAAAATGAAGCTTATTTTGATTGGTTCTTCAACGGGTGGTCCAAGCCAACTAAAGTTTTTACTAAACGATGTAGAACTTAAAGACTGCGCGGTGGTGATTGCTCAGCACATGAACCCAGCTTTTATTCCTTCTTTTGTAAATCAGTTTAACAAAGAAGCAAAAAGTGATGTGATCATACCAAGCGATAAAGAAGTTTTAAAAAATAAAATTTATATTTGTCAAAGAAATATGGTTTTAAGCGGAAATAATGCTTTGGTATTAAATGCTACAGAGCAAACAAGTAGTTTTAATCCAGGAATTGATGTTTTATTTCATTCGGCTGTAAATCTTTGCAAATATCATAAAATTTTAGCTTTGATTATGACGGGAATGGGTGATGATGGTGCTAAATCTTTGTTTGAGCTTTATAAGGTTGGGGTAAGGTGCTTGTGTGAAAATGAGGCAGATTCTATAGTATATGGAATGCCAAAAAAAGCTAGAGATACTAACCCAAATTTAAAGCCTATGAGTTTAATAGAGCTCAAAAAAGAAATAATTAATTTTATCAAGTCATAGGATGGAAAGATGATAAAAATTACAGAAAATGAAATGAATGATTTTATAAAAATAGTAGAACAAATAAGCGGAAATAACCTTAATACTAAAAAAGATATTTTATCTATAAAGTTGCCTAAATTTTTACAAGAACTAGGTTTAAGTAGTCTTAGTGAATTAAATGAAAAAGTGCAGTTTCAAAGAAATTTAAAACAAGAAACTATGGATTTTATCACAGTTTGTGAGACTTATTTTTTTAGAGAATTAGAGCAATTAAAAGATGTAATTTTTTATATAAAATCTCTTGATCGTCCTGTAAATGTGCTTTGTGCTCCATGCTCAAGTGGTGAGGAAGTGTATTCTTTAGCTATTTTAGCAAGTGAGAATTTCATTAAAGGTATGAATATAGTTGGTATAGATATTAATAAAAAAATGATAGATAAATGCAATGAAATGATATATTCAGAGCGTTCAGTAGCTAGATTAAACACTATGCAAAAAACGCGTTATTTTGATGTAAAAGATAGGATGTATCAGCTTAAAAAAGAAACCTTAGCTTGTAGATGTCGTTTTGAGCTTTGTAATGTTTTTGATGATTCTTTGTTTAAGCTTGGGAAATTTGATGTGATTTTTTCAAGAAATATGATGATTTATTTTGATCAAGATTTCAAAATAAGACTTATGGAGCGTTTTTATAGGATATTAAATAGAGAGGGTAGAATATATCCAGGAAAATCAGATCTTGTGCCTGAAACAGCGTATTTTGATAAGAACTTTTCAGCGGGTGGGGTTTATTATTCTAAGGTGGATTAATTATATTTTTTATTAAACCACCACCAATAAATCGCCGCAAAGATAAAACATACTCCTAAGCCAAAAGTAAAATGGCTTAATTTTACTCCATAAAATTCAAATAAATATCCTGTTGAAAAAGCAATAATCGCACTAAAGGTTAAATACACCATATCATTATAGGCAATCACTCTACCATAGTATCTTTTATCACAATCATTTTGCAAAAGTGTGTAAGTATAGCTCCATAAAGATGAAGTACAAAAACCTGCCATTATTAAGCCTATAAAGGCAAGATAAAAGTTAAATTGCAAACAAGCCCAAAGCATTATACCTATACCTTGCGCTAAATATAAATATACTAAAGTATTTTTATTAATATAAGGACTAAGAACATAAGGACCTATGAGTAAAGATATAGCCCTTATGGCATTAGAAAGCCCTATAGCTAGAGGTATGGAAATAACTTTTGCATATTCATATTCAGCTAAAAGAGTGATTAAAACATCATAAGCGGTTATCCCTACAACTCCATGAAGTAAAATCAAATGAATGATTTTTTTATTGTTAAATACATAAGATAAACCTTCTTTGATTAGTATAAAAAGATTGTTTTGTGTGGTGTTTTTTTCATCGGGTAAGATTAAAGTTTTAAGTATAAGCATAGCGCAAAATAACATTAAAGTATCAGCTATGAAAGCTGGTTTTACTCCAAAAAGATCTATAAAAAGTCCTGCTGCACCCATACCCAAAGCATATGATACAGCCCATATAATACTATGAAGCTCATTACCTAGTTTTAATTCTTGTGGGGTTAAAATTTTAGGTAAAACTGACATTTCTGTTTGGAAATACATACTTGCAACCGCCATACGCACAAAGGTTAAAAAGTATAAAAACCAAAGCATAGCCAAAGAATTTACAAAAATTAGCATAAAAATAGAAATCATCTCAATGCTAATCATTGTTAGCAATAAATTCTTAGGTTTAAATCTATCTACTATAACTCCATTTATAGGTGCAAGTATAATAGAAGGTAAAAAAACAAAAATAGCTGAAAAACCTATGATATTTGCAGGTGCTTGTAGCTCTTTAGTTAAAAGAGTAAAAACACCTACTTGAGAAAACCACGCACCAAAATAACTTATAAATTGTACTGTTGCTAAAAGGCGAAAAGTTTTATTGTTTTTAAATAAAGACCTATAAGTCATGAGTATCCTATGAATATATGAAATTAAAGGGCTTGATTATAGCGTTTTTAAGATTATTTTACATTTAAATGCTATAATAATTCTTTTTTATAAAAAAGGTTAATAATGAATAGATTAAGCAAAAAAGAAGCATTAAATTTGCTCCAAAATGCACCTTTGTATGAATTAGGCGCAATGGCATATGAGAAAAAATTAGAGCTTCACCCTGAAAAAATAACTACTTTTGTGGTAGATAGAAATATAAATTATACAAATATTTGCTGTATTGATTGTGATTTTTGCGCTTTTTGTAGAAAAGAAAAAGATGATGATTCTTATATTTTAAAATACGAAGAAATAGGGCAAAAAATAGAAGAATTACAAGCCATAGGTGGAACGCAAATTTTATTTCAAGGTGGGGTGCATCCAAAACTTAAAATAGAATGGTATGAAAACTTACTTTCTTATATAAAAACTAATTATCCAACCATCACTGTGCATGGTTTTTCAGCAGTAGAGATAGCTTATATAGCAAGAGTTTCTAAAATTTCTATAGAAGAGGTTTTAAAAAGATTACAAGCTAAAGGACTTTTTTCTATACCTGGAGCGGGTGCTGAAGTATTAAGCGATAGGGTAAGAGATATCATCGCACCACACAAATGTGACACAGCCACCTGGCTTAGAGTGCATGAGAGTGCGCATAATATAGGTATGAAAAGTACTGCTACAATGATGTTTGGTACGGTTGAAAATGATGAGGAAATTATCGAACATTTTGATCATTTAAGAAATTTACAAGATAAAACAAATGGCTTTAGAGCTTTTATTTTGTGGTCATTTCAAAGTGAAAATACCCCTTTAATCAAAAAACACCCTGAAATCATCAAACAAAGCTCTAATAGATATTTAAGATTGCTAGCTTTAGCAAGATTATATTTGGATAATTTTAAAAATTTACAAAGTTCATGGGTAACGCAAGGCTCTTTAATAGGCCAACTTGCTTTAAAATTTGGTGCAAATGATTTAGGTTCGACTATGATGGAAGAAAATGTCGTAGCAGCAGCTGGTGCAAAATACAGAATGAATCAAGAACAAATGATAGAACTTATCAAAGATATAGGGGAATTACCTGCTAAGCGCGACACAGCTTATAATATTTTAGAAAGGTTTTAATGCTAAATTTAGACTTTAATAATACTAAAATAGACATAATATATGAGTATGAAAATGAGCTTCCTGTAGTATTTTTTAAACTCATTTTTAAAAATAGTGGAAAAATAGCAGAAAAACACAATAGAGGTTGTGCAAGTATGCTTGCTAGGCTTTTAAACGAAGGAAGCAATGATGAGTTTTTTAAAAGCTTAGAATACCGTGCTATAGAGCTTTATGCTAAGGCTAGTTTTGAGCATTTTCAAATTAGTATTAAATGCTTGAAAGAACATTTTGATTTTGCTTTAGAAAGATTACAAGAATTATTTTTAAATGTGCGTTTTGATGAAAAAATCCTACAAAGATTAAAAACTTTAGCCTTAGGTGAGCTTGCAAGTTTAAATACTGATTATGATTATCAAGCAAAAAGACTTTTGAATAAAAATGTTTTCAAAGATGAAATTTTTGCTAGTGGTCTTGATGGGACTAAAGAAAGCATAGAAAAGATTAGCTTAAAAGAATTGCAAGATTTTATGAGTGAAAATTTAGTACTTGATAATGCTTTATTTGTTTTTGGTGGAGATATTAAAGAAAATGAAGTAAAAATTAAAGTAGAAAAAATTTGCCAAATTCTAAAAAGAAATACCCCAAATCAAAACAAAAGTTACAAACTCATTGATGAGAGTATAGAAGTAAGTGAGCAAAAAAGCACTGAACAAGCTTATATATACTTTTGTTCTCCATTAAATATACAAATTAATGATGAGAAAATGTATTTAGCTAAACTTGCTTTATTTATCTTAGGTCAAGGTGGTTTTGGTTCGCGTTTGATGGAAGAAGTGCGTGTGAAAAGAGGCTTGGCGTATTCAGCATATGCTATGCTTGATGTAAATTTAAATTATAGTAGAGTTTTTGGGTATTTGCAAACTAAAAATGAAAGCTCTAATGAGGCTAAAGCTTTAGTTAAGGAAGTTTTTGAAAATTTTGTCCAAAATGGAGTCAATGAAAAAGAATTTCAACTAGCTAAACAATTTTTAGTAGGTTCTATGCCTTTAAGGTATGAAAGCTTGGCTAAAAGACTAGATATAATGCTAAATGAATATTTACATGGTTTAAAACTTGGAAATTTAAAAGAAGAAATGCAAAAGATTAAAAACACTACCTTAGATGAACTAAATGACTTTATTAAAGCTCATAGTGAAATTACAAAAGTGAATTTTGCAAGTATAGAAAATGAAAGTTGAAGAAAAGGATTTAAAACTACTTCATGCTTTAGGGGTTAAAAATTGTATCGATTTGGCTTTGATTTTGCCTAAAAAATTTGATGATTTTAGAATTTCAAAGTTTCCAAAAGATACATTTTGCACTCAAAATGTAAAAATTATCAGCACGCAAAATCATCACTCCCAGCTTTTTATGCTTTGTGAATGTTTAGAATGGGGTATAAAAGCAAATATAGTAATTTTTCATCCTAATAAATGGCATTTCAAATTTTTTAAGCATAATGCTTTAATTTGTATCCATGCAAAGATGAATTTTTTTAATGGAATTTGGCAGTTTATAAACCCAAAAATAGTAACAAATATAGGTCAAATAGTCCCTAAATATCAAATTAGCTCTATTAAAGATGAAAGTATAAAAAAACTTATCTTAAAATACGTCAATGAAGCTAATTTAAAAGCACTAAATTTAGAACAAAAATACATTAATTTACTTTTGAATTTACACAATTATGATGATTTAACTCTTTATGAAAATTTTAACGTCATAGTTAAAGACTTAAAATATATAGAAATTTTTAATCATTTAAGGCGTTTAAAGGGTAAAAAAATATCACAAAATGCTTATGAAATAGAACTTTTTGATATAAGCTCTTGGCTTAAGGGTTTAGAATTTAGCCCTACAAATGATCAGCTTTTAGCGATAGAAGATATTAAAAAAGATTTACAAAATAAAGTTGCTAAAAGGCGTGTGGTAATGGGTGATGTGGGTTGTGGTAAGACTTTGGTTATACTTGCTGCAAGTTTGCTAGTATATCCTAAAAAGGCTATTTTAATGGCTCCAACTAGTATATTAGCAGAGCAAATTTATCATGAAGCAAAAAGACTGTTACCTAATTTTGTTAATGTATTGCTTTTAAAAGGTGGAAAAAAAGATAAAGATTTAGCAAAATTAAAAGAACAAGCTCATTTTATCATAGGTACACATGCGCTCATTCATCAAGAAGAATTTGAAGCAGTTTTAGTGATGATAGATGAGCAACACCGTTTTGGTTCTAATCAAAGACAAAAAATAAGTGAGCTTAGCAAAAACTCTCAATATGCTCCGCATATCGTGCAATTTTCTGCTACACCTATACCAAGAACTCTTTCTATGATACAAAGTGAGCTTGTAAATTTTAGTTTTATCAAACAAATGCCTTTTAAAAAAGACATTAAGACTTTTTGTATACAAGATAAAGATTTTAAATATTTGCTTAAAAAAATCGATGATGAGCTAGCTAAAAATCATCAAGTAATCATCATTTATCCTTTGGTAAATGAAAGTGAAAATATAGATTATTTATCACTAGAACAAGCACAAGGATACTGGATAAACAAATACAAAAATGTTTATGTAACCCATGGAAAAGATAAAAATAAAGATCAAATTTTACAAGAATTTAGAGAAAAAGGCACGATTTTGCTTTCTACAACGGTGGTTGAGGTGGGGATTTCTCTACCAAGACTTAGTGTGATTGTAGTTGTTGGGGCTGAAAGACTTGGGCTTGCTACCTTACATCAGCTTCGAGGTAGGGTGGGTAGAGTAGGGCTTGAGAGTTTTTGTTATTTATATACTAAGCAAAAAGAAATTCCAAGTCGTTTGCTTGAATTTGCTAAAACTTTAGATGGATTTAAAATAGCTGAGCTTGATTTAAAAAACAGACTAAGCGGGGATTTGTTAGATGGTAGAGTACAACATGGCAATCATTTTAAATTTTTTGATTTTGCAGATGATGAAGAATTAGTTGTAAGAGCAAAAGAAAGTATCAAAAATATGGAAAAAGAAAATGGATAAACACTTTGAAATTTTAATTTCTAAAGGCAAGAAAAAACATTTTAACAAAGGGAATATTTTATTTTTTCAAGGTGAAAAAGCAAATAAAATTTACATTTTACTAAGTGGAAAAGTGCGTATATATAAGGTAAATGCAAAAGGTTTTGAGCTGACACTGCATACTTTAACTCCGGTAAATTTTATAGCTGAAATGCCTGTGTTTGAGGGTATTAATTACCCAGCTAATGCAATTTGTGAGCAAGATTGTGAAATTTGTGTTTTTGATTTTGATGAATTTAAAAAATTATGCTTAGAAAATGGAGAATTTAGCTTTTTACTTTTGACTTCTTTAATCGGTAAAATTCGAATTTTAGAAAATTTCATCAGACAAAAATCTTTGGATTTAAAGTCAAGATTAGTCAGCTTTTTACTAGAAAATGAAGAAAAATTACAAAATTTAAAGCAAAAAGAAATCGCTGTGATTTTAAATTTACCCCCAGAATCTTTGTCGCGTTTTTTAAAAGAATTAAAACAAAATGAGCTTATTTGCACAAATAAAGGTAAAATAGCAATTTTAAATAAAGAGAAAATGCAAAATTTAATTAAGTCTTTTTAAGTCTTATTTGTTACAATATTATATTTAAAGTATGGAAGGTTTTATGGATTTTGATTTTTTAATCAAGTTTAGCCCTATGTTTATACAAGCTTCTTGGCTTACTTTAAAACTTGCTATTTATGGAGTATTTTTTTCATTTTTAGTAGGTTTATTTTGCGTGGGAGTAAGTTATTTTAAATTTTCTTTTTTAAATACAATCTGTAAAATTTATATAGAATTTTCAAGAAACACACCTTTATTAATCCAACTTTTCTTTTTATATTATGCCTTGCCTGAGTTTGGGATACATCTTAGTTCTTTTGCTTGTGCTGTGATAGGACTTAGTTTTTTAGGTGGTTCTTATATGGCTGAGAGCTTAAGAGCAGGCATGGAAGCAGTGAAAAAACAACAATACGAATCAGGACTTTCTTTGGGTTTGAGTAAATGGCAAAATTTCCGTTATATTATCATGCCTCAAGCTTTGGGTATAGCTATGCCAAGCATTAGTGCAAATATCATTTTTTTACTCAAAGAAACTTCAGTAGTAAGCATTATTGCTTTAGCAGATTTAGTATATGTGGCTAAAGATCTTATAGGACTTTATTATAAAAGTAATGAAGCTTTATTTGCTTTGGTGCTTTGTTATTTGATTTTGATTTTACCTTTATCTTTAGTGTTAAACCGTATAGAAAAAAGGTTAAATTATGTTTGAAATTTTAAATCAAGATACCTTTTTTAGACTAGCACAAGGCTTAAAGGTTACTTTAGAGCTTTCATTGATTAGTGTTTTGATTTCACTCATAGGAGGAGTATTTTTTGGAATTTTAATGCATTCTAAAAATAAAATCCTTTATGCTTTTTGTCGTTTTATGCTTGAATTTGTGCGTATTATGCCTTTGATTGTTTGGCTTTTTATAGTGCATTTTGGCTTAGCTAAATGGTTTGGATGGCATTTGAGTGCTTTGGGTTCTAGTATTATTGTTTTTAGTATTTGGGGTGTGTTTGAGATGATGGATTTGGTTAGATCGTCTTTAGCAAGCATACCAAAACACCAGTATGAATCAGGACTTTCTTTAGGTTTTAATAAATTTGAAGTTTATCTTTTTATCATTATACCTTTATCTTTAAGAAGATTATTACCAATGAGTATTAATCTTTTTACAAGAATTATTAAAAGTACTTCAGTGATTTATCTAATCGGCGGTATAGAGCTTATTAAAGTAGGCCAACAAGTGATTGAGCTAAATTTATTTCAAAATTCTTATGCGGCTTTTGTGATTTATGGTTTGATTTTATTGATTTATTTTATACTTTGCTATCCTTTGTCGGTATATTCAAAGTTTTTAGAGAAAAAATGGAGCTAATATGAGCATTTTAAAAATACAAAATTTACAAAAATATTATGATGATCATCATGTTTTAAAAGATATAAATTTAGAAGTAAATCAAAAAGAAGTGGTGGTTATACTAGGTCCAAGTGGCTGTGGAAAATCTACACTTTTAAGATGTATTAATGGCTTAGAAGAAATGGCTGATGGGGTTATTTTTGTAGATGATGAGAAAATTGATAAAAATTATAAAAAATGGACGCAAATTCGCCAAAAAATAGGTATGGTGTTTCAATCTTATGAGCTTTTTGATCATTTAAATGTGGAGCAAAATATACTCTTAGGGCCTTTAAAGGTGCAAAAAAGAAAAAAAGAAGAGGTTTTAGAAGAAGCAAAATACTGGCTTGATAGAGTAGGGCTTTTGCATAAATTAAAAGCTTATCCTAAAGAGTTAAGTGGTGGGCAAAAACAACGTATAGCCATAGTTAGAAGCCTTTGTATGAATCCTGAAATTATGCTTTTTGATGAAGTTACAGCAGCGCTTGATCCTGAAATTGTGCGTGAAGTTTTAGATGTGATTTTAAATTTAGCAAAAGATGGCATGACTATGCTTATAGTTACGCATGAAATGGGTTTTGCAAGAGCAGTTGCTGATAAAATAGTTTTTATGGATGATGGAAAAATAGTAGAAATTTCAAAGCCTGATGAATTTTTTGAAAATCCAAAAACTGATCGTGCGAAGAAATTTCTCAATTTGTTTGATTTTCATCGTTAATTTTATTTTAGAAAAGATTTGTTTAAAAAATTAATATAAGGTTTAAAAATTTAAATTTCAATCATTAAGGAAAAAATATGAAAAAGATTTTTCTTTTATCGTTTTTAATGGCACTTTTTTTTAGCGCCTGTTCAAATTCAAGTTCTAATGAAAACTCTATAGAGAAAATCAAACAACAAGGTGTTATCCGCATAGGTGTGTTTGGTGATAAACCTCCATTTGGCTACCTAGACGCTCAAGGGAAAAATCAAGGCTATGATGTGTATTTTGCTAAACGTATAGCAAAAGAACTTTTGGGTGATGAGTCTAAAGTGCAATTTGTGCTTGTTGAAGCAGCAAATAGGGTTGAGTTTTTAGAGTCAAATAAAGTAGATTTAATCTTAGCAAATTTTACTAAAACTCCAGAAAGAGAAGCTGTGGTGGATTTTGCTTTGCCTTATATGAAAGTTGCTCTTGGAGTAGTGGCTCCTAAAGGATTAGATATCAAAACTATAGATGATTTAAAAAATAAAACTTTGATTTTAAATAAAGGTACAACAGCTGATGCGTATTTTACAAAAAATATGCCAGAAATTAAAACGATTAAATTTGATCAAAACACAGAAACCTTTGCAGCTTTAATCGGTAAAAGAGGCGATGCGCTAAGTCATGATAATGCATTGCTTTTTGCATGGGCTAAAGAAAATCCAAATTTTGAAGTAGTGATTAAAGAACTTGGAAATCATGATGTCATAGCTCCTGCTGTAAAAAAAGGCGATGAAGCTATGCTAAAATTTATCAATGATTTGATTGTAAAATTACAAAATGAGCAGTTTTTTCATAAAGCTTATGATGAAACCTTAAAACCATTTTTTAGCGATGATATAAAAGCTGATGATGTAGTAATCGAAGGTGGCAAAATTTAATAATGCAAAAAGCTTTTAAAAATACCATCTATGCTTCTTTAGGTGGTATTTTAGAATTTTATGATTTTGTTTTATTTATCTTCTTTGCAAGTGTTTTTGCAAAAATTTTCTTTCCTCAAAACGATGATTTTTGGCCATTAATCTATACTTATGTAGCTTTTGGAGCAGGATATTTAGCTAGACCTTTTGGCGCTGTTGTTTTAGCACATTTTGCAGATATAAAAGGGCGTAAGAATGTTTTTTATATTAGCATGCTTTTAATGGTCGTGCCAAGTTTTGTTTTGGCCTTTTTACCTACTTATGAAAGCATAGGACTTTTAGCTACTTTTATGCTTTTTATTATACGGATAGCTCAAGGATTAGCTATAGGAGCTGAAGTTAGTGGTGCTTGGATTTTTGTGAGTGAATTTGTAAGTAAAAAAAGACTTGGCTTGGCACTTGGTTTTATTTCAGCGACTTTGACTTTAGGTTTATTACTTGGAAATTTAGCGACTTTAAGCATATATGCGTATTTTGATAAAGAAGAAGTAGAAAGCTTTGCTTGGAGAATTCCTTTTTTTATAGGGGGATTTTTTGGCATATTAGCCTTATTTTTGCGCACAAAGCTTAATGAAACGCCAGCTTTTAAAAACATAAAAGAAAAAGAAAAAATTTTAAATTTTCCACTTTTACAAGCTTTAAAAACACATAAAAAAAGTATGTTAATATGTGCTTTACTTACTGTGGTTTTAACAAGCGGGGTAGCTACTTTAATGATACTGCCACAATATTTTGAAAGCCTATTAGGAGTTAGTAAAACTACTGCTTTGTTATATCAAAATTTGGCCATAATTATGATCATATTAGGAAGTTTAGTACAAGGGTATTTAGCGGATTTTTTAGGACATTTTAGAATTTGCTTGATTTTTACTGTGGTTTTTGGAGCTTTTGGTATAAGTTTTAGCTTTTATAATGAGTGGTTTTTATCATTTTATTTGCTTGCTTGTTTTGCGCAAGGCATTATAGCTTTTGCACCTATTTTTATGACTCAAATTTTTACTACAGAGTTAAGATCGAGTGGTCTTTCTTTTGCTTATAATATCTCTTACGCGATTTTAGGTTTTTTAACACCCTTTGTTGTTAATTTTATGTATGAGAAATATTTTTATATTTATATTATTTTTATAGTGATTGCTAGTTTATTAAGTATACTTTTAGTAAAAAGTTCTTTTAAAAATTTATAACACTATTTTTTATTTAAAGTCCTATTTTTCAATATATTCAACCTCATGTAATATATTCTTATTATACTAATATTTTATTATTG
>NZ_JAKMQZ010000013.1:0-25998 GCF_025771825.1 Campylobacter sp. IFREMER_LSEM_CL2101 | reverse complement strand
GTGGAATTATTAAAAAAAGGAGGAGAATAGAGTGTGTTATGGTATGTGATAGGTAAATATAGAGGAGGGGTTGTGGATATTGGTTTATAATATGTGGTAAATTTTTAGAAAAAATAATGAGATATGAGTTGTTATAAAATGTAGAAAATTTATGTCAAATATAATGAAAACAATATCTTAAATATAGCTAATAAACAAGAAAACAAAAGAGAAAACCAACAATTAAAGATAAAATATGATTAGATAAATTTATATCAAAATGTATAAAGATAACAAATAGATTATCTTTTTTGTTTATTAAGAAGATTCACACTTAATAAAACAATAAAACTAAAAATTAAAAGTATGAGACTATAAATATGGGCTGTGACAAAATCTAAATTTTCCATACTTTCATATATAGCAATACTAGCTACTTTTGTTTCTCCGCTTAAAGAGCCACCTATCATTAATACTATACCAAACTCGCCCATAGTATGCGCAAAACTTATCACCAAAGCACTTAATATAGCTGGTTTGATACTAGGTAAGATTACTTTTAAAAGTGTGGTGAAAGAATTTTTTCCCAAAGAAAAACTAGCCTCTATAATATTTTTAGAAATCATAGACATTGCATTATATAAAGGATTAAACATAAAAGGTAAAGAATAAATACAACTTGCTATCACCAAACCTTCAAAGGTAAAAGCTAAAGTGATATTAAAATGTTTTTCTAAAAAATTACCAAAAAAAGAGTATTTTGAAAATAAAATCAATAAGTAAAAACCAACAACAGATGGTGGTAAAACTAAAGGTAAGGTTATTATGGTTTCTAGAATTTTTTTTGCTCTAAATTGCTTAAAAGTAAAAACCCAAGCAAGAGGTATGCAAAAACAAAACAAAATTATACAAGTAATAATAGAAAGCTTTATGGAAACTAAAAAAGGTGTCCAATCTATACTTAATAACAATTGTGTCATTATTAAAACTTTCTCAAGTCAAAAAAGACTTGAGATTATTTTCCTAAATTTGGCTCCATTTCTATAATTTTCCAAGGAAGTCCTTGAGTATTTAACTCATCCATAAAAGGTTTAGCATCAAATTCTTCCATGTTAAACACACCTTTTCCTTGCCAAATTCCTTTAGCGATTAGCTTTGTTCCTATCATTGCAGGAACTCCGGTAGTATAACTCACAGCTTGCGCTCCAGTTTCTTTAAAGCATTCTTCGTGATTACAAACATTGTAAATATAAACTTGTCTATCTTTTCCATTCTTTACACCACGAATTACACAACCTATATTAGTATAGCCTTTGGTGCGAGGGCCTAAACTAGCAGGATCAGGAAGTAATGTTTTTAAAAATTCTATTGGTATTATTTCTTTACCTTGATGCATAACAGGCTTAATACCTAGCATACCAACATTTTCAAGACATTTCATATGAGTTAAATAGCTTTGTCCAAAAGTCATAAAAAATCTTATTCTTTTTAAACCTTTGATATTTTTTACTAAACTTTCAAGCTCTTCATGATAAAGTAAATAACTATCCTTTACCCCTACTTCAGGATAATCCCACTCCATTTTTATTTCCATAGGTTCAGTTTCTATCCATTTTCCATTTTCCCAGTAACAACCTTTAGCAGAAACTTCTCTTAAGTTAATTTCAGGATTAAAATTAGTTGCAAAGGCATAGCCATGATCTCCAGCATTACAATCTAATATATCTATATAATGAATTTCATCAAACAAATTTTGCTGTGCATAAGCGCAAAATACATTAGTAACACCTGGATCAAAACCGCTACCTAAAAGTCCTAAAATTCCTGCTTGTTTAAACTTATCATTTCTTGCCCATTGTTCTTTATATTCAAATTTAGCTAAATCAGGATGTTCATAATTTGCAGTATCTACATAGTGGATATTAGTTTGAATACACGCATCCATTAAAGTAAGATCCTGATAAGGTAAAGCTACATTTAATAAAATTTCAGCTCCTGTTTTTTTGATAAGTTCTACAACAGCAGCAGTGTCATCTGCATCTATTTGCTCAGTTTGAATTTCTACATCTAAACGCTCTTTTATAAAAGCTGCTATTTCATCACATTTACTTTTGGTTCTACTTGCTAGAGTTATTTTACTAAAGACATCACTATTCATTGCACATTTTACAGTCGCAACACGGCTTACACCACCTGCACCTATAATCAAAAGATTTTTCATCATTTTTCCTTAAATTTTTTAGAAAATTGTAACAAAAAAACTTTATAAAGCATTGAAATAAAAAATAAAAAATAATTTTTATAATGTTTTTTTAAAATAAAACAAGTAAAATGATAGTTTTTTAAATTTTTTAAGGACACTTATGAATTTACAAAGTGTAGAACTTTCTTATCCTATTGTTATTACTTTTATTACCTATGCATTTTTAATGCTTTTTATAGGTTTTTACTTTTACAAAAAAAATCAAAACAGTAAAGATTATTTTGTTGGTAATGCCTCCATGGGACCGGTAATATCTGCCTTAAGTGCAGGTGCTTCTGATATGAGTAGTTGGCTTTTAATGGCTTTTCCTGGTGCTTTATATGCAGCTGGTTTAGGACAAATTTATATAGCTATAGGCTTAAGTTTTGGTATGTTTTTAAACTGGACTTTTGTTGCTAAAAGATTAAAGATTTTTTCTCAAATAGCCAAAGAATGCATTACAATTCCTGATTTTTTTGAAAGTCGCTTTCATGATGATAGACATATTTTAAGAAGCATTTGTGCAATAGTTATTTTAGTATTTTTTACTATTTACATTAGCGCTGGATTAGTAAGTGGTGCTAAGCTTTTTGAAAGTGTATTTAATTTATCTTATATTTTTGCCTTAAGCATTGGATTTTTAGTTATTGTTTTATATACTTTTTTAGGTGGTTATAAAGCCGTATGCTGGACTGATATGATTCAAGGACTCTTAATGATGAGTTCATTAATCATCATTCCTTTTGTGATGATTTTTGAACTTGGTGGCTTTGGCGAAGCCTTTTCTACTATAAATGATGTAAAGCCCCAAGCCTTTGGTTTAGACGGTGGGGGTTGGCTAGTCGTGGTATCAACCCTGGCATGGGGGCTTGGTTATTTTGGCCAACCTCACATTTTAATTCGCTTTATCTCTATAAAAAATGTAAAAGAAATTCCTACTGCAACTTTTATAGGCATAACTTGGATGGTGATTTCTTTATTTGGTGCTGCTATGATAGGATTTTTAGGTATTGCTTATATAGCTAAATTTAATCTTACTTTAAATGATCCTGAAAGAATATTTATTGTAATGTCTCAAGTGCTTTTTAACCCTTGGGTGGCAGGAATTTTACTCAGTGCGATTTTAGCAGCTATTATGAGTACTGCAAGTTCTCAACTACTAGTGTGTGCTTCTAGCTTGGTGCAAGATTTTTATACACAAATCTTAAAAAGAAAAACAAATGATAAAAATATTACTTTATTATCACGTCTAGGTGTTTTAGCTGTTGCTTGTGTAGCTTTTGTACTTTCACTTGATACGCAAAGTCAAATTTTAGGTATTGTTTCATATGCATGGGCAGGTTTTGGAGCTAGTTTTGGAAGTGTTATTTTATTTTCTTTATTTTATAAAAATATGAGTAAAGAAGGTGCGATAGCTGGAATGGTTAGTGGAGCTTTAACTGTTATATTTTATAAACATTTTGGTTCAAATTTTATAGCAATTTATGAAATCATCCCTGGATTTTTAGTTGCAAGTTGTTTTATTGTAATTTTTAGTATAATTTTTAAAGCAAAAAAACATACAATAAAACACTATGAAAAAATGTTAAAAGAAATTTAAATGTTTAAATCTTTTTTTTATTCAAAAAAATGGGCATTGTGGGCTTATTTGGGTTTGTTTTTTTTACTAGCTTCTTTACTTGCTCAAACTTCCATTAATGTTGCAATAAATGAATGGTATAAGGAATTTTATGATGTTTTACAAGATGCGAAAAATCATAGCATAGATGACTTTTATCATTTTATTAAACAATTTTTGTATCTAGCATTGCCTTATGTATTAATCGCTACTATCACACAATATTTTGGAAGTATTTATGCCTTTAAATGGCGTGAGGCTATGACTTTTGATTATATTAAATTTTGGCAAAAAAAAGATGACAACATAGAAGGTAGCTCACAAAGAATTCAAGAAGATATTTATAATTTTTCAAAAATCATAGAAAGCTTAGGATTGGCTTTTGTTAAGGCAATTATGACTTTAATTGCTTTTGTTCCGATTTTGTGGATGTTAAGTGCGCATGTTAATTTACCTATCTTAAAAGACATTAATGGCTCTTTAGTATGGATTGCATTTTTGGTTTCTTTAGGAGGTCTTGTTATATCATGGTTTGTTGGCATTAAATTACCTGGTCTTGAATATAATAATCAAAAAGCCGAAGCCGCTTTTAGAAAAGAACTTGTTTTTGCTGAAGATGATAGAAAAAATTATGCAAGCGATGAAAGTATTTTAAGTTTATTTACTGGACTTAAAATCAATTATAAAAGATTATTTTTGCATTATGGGTATTTTAATATATGGCTTTATTTATTTGAGCAAATCATGGTTATAGTGCCTTTTTTAATCATGGCTCCAAGCTTGTTTTTAGGACTTATACAACTTGGAATTATCATACAAGTTGGCAATGCTTTTGATCAAGTTAGATCTTCATTTAGTATTTTTATCACCAATTGGACAACTATCACACAGTTGCGTAGCATTTATAAACGTTTAGATGAATTTGAAAAAAATATTGAATATAGAAAACATAAATTAATTTAAAATATATCATTTATTTTAAGCTAATTTTATAGTTTTGATTTGATATAATTTTGCAAAAATTTTATTAAAGGAGTTTTTTTGGACCCCAGTCAATCTTTAGACTTAAATCAAACATTACCCGCTGTTGCCTCGATTGATGTAGGCTATTCTACTTTTATGATTCTTGTTGCATTAGCTTTAGTGCTTTTAAATGGATTTTTTGTTTTATCTGAATTTGCTATTGTTAAAGTGCGTAGATCAAAACTTGAAGAAATGGTAAAAGAAAAAAAACGTAATGCAAAAAAAGCTTTAGAAGTAACCTCAAAACTAGATACTTATTTAAGTGCTTGCCAACTTGGTATTACGCTAAGCTCTCTTGCTCTTGGTTGGATAGGCGAGCCTGCTATTGCTAAAATTCTTGAAGTTCCTTTGGCAAATTTAGGCTTAGCTCCGGCATTAATTCATACTATAGCATTTGTTATCGCTTTTGCTATTATCACATTATTACATGTTGTATTAGGTGAGTTAGTTCCAAAAAGTGTTGCTATAGCTATTGCAGATAAAGCTGTTTTATGGATTGCAAGACCATTGCATTTATTTTGGTTGCTTTTCTTACCTTTTATCAAAACATTTGACTTTTTAGCTGCAATTTCTTTAAAAGTTATAGGTATTAAACCTGCTAAAGAACATGAATTAAGCCACTCTGAAGAAGAAATTAAATTTATTGCGAGTGAAAGCCAAAAAGGTGGAGTTTTGGATGAGTTTGAAACTGAAATCATACGTAATGCTGTTGATTTTTCAGATACAGTAGCAAAAGAAATCATGACACCTAGAAAAGATATGATATGTCTTAACAAGCAAAAAAGCTATGAAGAAAATATGCAAATAGTTTGTCAGTACAAACACACACGCTTTCCATATATAGATGGTTCTAAAGATATCATTTTGGGTATGGTGCATATTAGAGACATCATGCAAAATGAACTTAGCAAAGATAAGAAAAATTTAGATGATTTTTTAATCAAAATGATCTTAGTTCCAGAAAATATCAGCATATCCAAAGTCCTTTTCATGATGAATAAAGAACAAGTACACACAGCATTAGTAGTAGATGAATATGGTGGCACAGCCGGTCTTTTAACCATGGAAGATATTATGGAGGAAATCGTTGGAGATATTAACGATGAGCATGATGATTCTAGTCCACATTTTAAAAAACTAGCAGAAAACATTTATGAATTTCAAGGAAGATATGAAATTAGTGAAGTAGAAGAAATGCTTGATATACGCTTTAATGAAGAACTAGAGCAAGTCACTATAGGTGGATATGTTTTCAATCTCTTAGGACGCTTACCGGTAGTTGGAGATAGAATAGAAGATGAATTCTGCTACTATGAAGTCAAAAAGATGGATGGAAATAGTATAGAACGCATTAAAGTTGTACGCAAAAATACTGATGAAGAAGAGTGATAAACTCTTCTTTTACTTTCATACAATCCTCAATCTTATCCATTCTAACCTACAAGGAAAATATATGCAATTACATGATGAAATTAGTCAATTTATGCAAGAATGCAAAAGTATTATGATATCTTCTTTAAATTTAAACAATCAAACAATATGCTCATACGCACCTATTATAAAAATTAAAAATGACTTTTATATTTATATTAGTGAAATTGCTGAACATTTTGAAGGAGTTAAACACAATAATAAAAACATAGAAATTATGTTTATAGAAGATGAAAAAGATTGCATGTCAATCTTTGCAAGAAAAAGACTTAAATTTAGAATAGAATGTGTAGAAATAACAAGAGATAATCAACTCTTTGAGCAAGTATTAAATACTTATGAAAATGAAAACAATAAAGAAGTGATTCAAGTCATTAAAAATATGAAAGATTTTCATTTATTTCAACTTATACTGAAAAATGGAAGATATGTTAAAGGTTTTGGAAAAGCATATGAAATTAATGAAGGAGTAATTAATTTAATTAATTCAAAGGGACACAAATAATTCAAGATGAGCAATAAGCTCATCTTGATAGATTAACCGTTTCTTTTTTTGATAATTTCTTCAGAAACATTTTTTGGAACTTCATCATAGTGATCAAATTCCATAGAATAAGTAGCACGGCCTTGAGTTTGACTTCTAAGATCGGTTGAGTAACCAAACATCTCAGCCAAAGGACAAAATGCTGTAATAATTTTATTACCACCTCTTTCATCCATTGAATTTACTTGACCACGGCGTTTATTTAAATCACCAATAACATCACCCATGTATTCTTCTGGAGTTTCAACTTCAACTTTCATCATAGGTTCTAAGATTACAGCACCTGCTTTTCTAGCGCCTTCTTTAAAGCCCATAGAAGCTGCAAGTTTAAACGCCATTTCAGAAGAATCCACTTCGTGGTAACTTCCATCATAAACAGTTACTTTAACATCTTCAACAGGATATCCTGCTAAAACACCGTTTTGCAATGCTTCTTGAACACCTTTATCAACTGCTGGAATATATTCTTTTGGAATTACCCCACCTTTGATATCATTTACAAACTCATAACCACTACCTGGCTCAAGTGGCTCAAGTCTTAAGAATACATGACCATACTGACCACGACCACCTGATTGTTTAGCGTATTTGTATTCTTGCTCAACTGTTTTTCTAATAGTTTCACGGTAAGCAACTTGAGGTTGACCAACTTCCGCTTCAACTTTAAACTCGCGAAGCATTCTATCAACGATAATTTCTAAGTGAAGCTCGCCCATACCTGAAATGATAGTTTGACCACTTTCTTCATCTGTAGAAACTCTAAAGCTTGGATCTTCTTGAGCTAATTTATTTAAAGCAATAGACATTTTTTCTTGATCTGCTTTTGTTTTAGGCTCAACAGCAACTGAAATAACAGGATCTGGAAAATCCATTCTTTCTAAAATAACCTTATCTTTTTCACTTGCTAAAGTATCACCAGTTAGTGTATCTTTAAGACCAACAACCGCTCCGATTTCTCCTGCGTATAAAGTTTTAATCTCTTCTCTTTTATTAGAGTGCATTTTCAAAAGTCGACCAATTCTTTCTTTTTTGTCTTTTGTTGAGTTGTACGCATAAGAACCACTTTCTAAACTTCCTCTATATACACGAACGAAAGTTAATTGTCCAACAAAAGGGTCGGTCATAATTTTAAATGCAAGACCTGCAAATTCACCATCATCAGTTGATTTTACAGAAACTTCTGTACCATCTTCATATTCACCTTTGATATTAGCAACTTCATCAGGAGCTGGTAAATAAGCAACAACAGCATCAAGCAATGGTTGAACACCTTTATTTTTAAAAGCTGTACCACAAAGCATAGGAACCATAGAAAGACTTAAACATCCTGCTTTAATGCCTGCTTTGATTTCTTCTTGAGTAAGTTCTTCACCGCCTAGATATTTTTCCATTAATTCATCGCTTGTTTCAGAAACCGCTTCTATCATTTTTGTGCGATATTCTTCAGCTTTTTCTTTAAGCTCAGCTGGAATTTCTTTTTCTACATAATCAGTCGGCTTGTTTTCATCTTCCCATACCAAAGCTTTCATGGTAATAAGATCAATTACACCTTTGAAATTATCTTCAGCACCAATTGGAATTTGAAGTGGAACTGGGTTGCCTTTTAAGCGATTTTTAATTTGCTCTTCTACATTAAAGAAATTCGCACCAATTCTGTCCATTTTATTTACAAAAACAATTCTTGGAACGCCATATTTATTAGCTTGTCTCCAAACAGTTTCTGATTGTGGTTGAACTCCACCTACTGAACAAAATACCGCAACAGCGCCATCTAAAACACGCATTGATCTTTCAACTTCGATTGTAAAGTCAACGTGGCCTGGAGTGTCTATAAGATTAATTTGGTGATTTTTCCAAAAACAAGTTGTAGCAGCAGAAGTAATTGTAATACCTCTTTCTTTTTCTTGTTCCATCCAGTCCATTGTAGCTGCACCATCATGCACCTCACCAATTTTATGACTCATACCTGTAAAGAAAAGAATTCTCTCACTAGTAGTTGTTTTACCAGCGTCAATGTGAGCTGCGATACCTATATTTCTAACTCTTTTTAAAGGAGTACTTCTTGACATGTTTTACTCCTCTTACCAGCGATAATGAGCAAATGCTTTATTAGCTTCTGCCATTTTATAAGTATCTTCTTTCTTCTTGAATGAAGCACCTTTACTATTAGCTGCATCTAATAATTCAGCTGCTAATTTTTCAATCATAGTTCTTTCACTTCTTTTTCTAGCAAAAGAAATAATCCATCTTATAGCTAAAGCTTGTTGTCTAGCTGGACGCACTTCTACTGGAACTTGATAAGTAGCACCACCAACACGACGAGATTTAACTTCTAATAAAGGCTTGATATTTTCAATAGCATCATTAAAAATTTCTATACCTTTTTTTTCTCCACCTTTTTTATCGATAGCTTCTAAAGCACCATACATAATAGTAGTAGCTGTGCTTTTTTTACCATCATACATTAAAGAATTAATGAATTTTGTGATTACTTTGTTTCCATAAATCGGATCTGGCAAGACTTCTCTTACCGGAGCTTTTCTTCTTCTCATAATTTTCCTTCAAATTTATAATTTTACTCAAACAAAATCAAATCTAACGGATTTGTCTGCAATCTTATTATTTAGCTGCTGCTTTAGGGCGTTTTGCACCATATTTAGAACGAGAAACAGTTCTTTTTGCAACACCTGCAGTATCTAAGGCACCACGAACAATGTGATACTTAACACCTGGTAAGTCTTTTACCCTACCACCACGCACTAAAACAATGCTGTGTTCTTGTAGGTTGTGACCTTCACCACCGATATAACTAATAACTTCAAAGCCACTTGTAAGTCTTACTTTGGCAACTTTTCTTAACGCTGAGTTTGGTTTTTTAGGAGTTGTTGTATAAACCCTAGTACAAACTCCCCTTCTTTGTGGGCAATTTTTAAGCGCTGGTGATTTAGATTTTTCTAAAACTTTTTTGCGCTCTTTTCTAACCAATTGATTTATGGTTGGCACAGTAATTCCTTTCATTAATAAAATAATAAACTTTGGATAATATCTAAATTTTACTTATAAAATTATAAACTATTAAGGTTTTCTTGGAGTTTTTCTAAAAACAAATAAATGTGATAAGCATCATTGCTGGCATGATTAACATTAATACTAAAAGGAATGAGAAATTTTTTATTTTCTTTTATAATCTTTCCACTTGTTATAATAGGAAAGAAATATTGCTCTTTTTTTGGCAAGTGTAAAGAAAAATTTTCAAAAGCTATCCAAGGAATAGCAGAAATATTAAAAAGATTATCTATAGGTTCTTTTAAAAACATACTTTTATTGCTTTTTAATAATTGTTTATCCTCTTCATATAAAGATAAAAAATCATTTAAATTTTCTTTATAGAAAGTCCAAAGAACAGAAAAAGTTTTAGAGTCCTTATGAAAAATAGTATAAGAAGGATGGATAACATCATAACATATCAGCTGTTTGTTTTGATCTAAACTAAATTTAAAATTATCAAAAGCGTTTATACTTTTACTAATAGTGTGGATAAAACAAGGATAGAATTCATAATTATTGTTTTTAATAAAATAATAAAAAGAACTAATATCTAATTTAACAGTAATTTCAAACGAGCAAGGGATATTTTGAGTATAAAAATTAAAATGTTCTTTTCTTTTATATTGTTCCAAATCAATTATTTTAAACATAAAATACTTTAAAAATCCTAGCAAAATTGCTAGGATTGAAAATTAATTTTGTTGTTTAAGTTTTAAATTTTGATCCCCATAAAGACCTGTACCAACAGGAATCATACGACCTAAGATTACATTTTCTTTTAGATCTTCAAGATAGTCAAATTTACCTGCAATACTTGCTTCTGTTAAAACTTTTGTTGTTTCTTGGAATGAAGCAGCTGAAATCACACTATCACTTCCAATAGCTGCTCTTGTAACCCCAAGCAATACAGGTTCAGCCACAGCAGGTTCACCGCCATATCTTAAAATTCTTTCATTTTCTTCTCTGAATTTTCTTCTTGAAACCAAATCACCTACAATAAAGTTTGTATGACCGCTATCAACAATTTTTACTTGTCTTAGCATTTGCGATACGATGATTTCAATATGCTTATCAGAAATCACAACACCTTGACCACGATAAACTTGCTGAATTTCAGAGATAAGATAATAATGCAATGCTTTTTCACCTAAAATTCTAAGTACATCATGGCTTGAAATAACTCCATCGGTTAATTTCTCACCCGCATGGATAAATTCACCATCTCTTACTTGAATGCGTTTTGATTTATCAATTAAATACTCTGCACTACTTCCATCTTCTGCTTGGATAATGATTCTTTCTTTTGATCTTAAAGGTTTATCAAATCTAACAACCCCGTCAATTTCAGCCACAACAGCAGTATTTTTTGGCTTTCTTGCTTCAAATAATTCAGATACCCTTGGAAGACCTCCAGTAATATCTTTTGACTTAGCCGCTGCCTTTGGAGTTTTAGCTAGGATATCAGCTTGTTTAACCTTGTCGCCATCATTTACATAAATAACAGTTTTTGGCTCTAGTTGATAACGCACTACTTTATCATTTTCACCTATGATTAATAATGCTGGACGCACTCCACTTGGTAAATACTCATTAATAACAAGTGATCTTTTACCTGTTGCTTCATCAATTTGCTCATCAGCACTATAACCTGATTCAATATCCTCAAAGTTAATTGTACCTGCAACTTCTGCAATTACAGTATTATTATACGCATCCCATTCAGCAATGATAGTTTTATCTTCTTTACTTGATTTTGCTATGATGGTTTTAGGATTATCTACAAAAGCACTATCGTCAAATTCAATCACAGATTCTCTTGGTATATAATGTCTTTTTGCTTCTCTATCATTTTCATCAGCAATAACAACAAAAACACCTTTTTCTTTAACTACATCACCTTTTTTAAGATTTCTAATTCTATCTAAACCGTCCCCTTTAAGCATATAAAACTTCAAGGTACCTTTTGCACCAGCTATAATATCTTGAGTGATAGGATCACCATCTTTTACTAGCAACTCACTCGCATAAGGAATACGATTTGGTATATTCCAACCCTCTTTGATTACTTCTACAATACTTTCATTTTCAGCTACTTCAGCACCATCGCTATATGGAATATATAATTTACCTTCAATATTACCACTTACACCCGCAAGCTCGTTAGCTTTTGCTAAGTCATATTTTCTTAATATAAACTTAGCTTCATTGTTTTTCGCTTTAACACTAACCACTACATCTTCATATGCATGTTCAATATGGATAGTTCCTTTAAATGGAGCTTTGATTTTTGGCTCAACAAGTAAAATAGCAGCATTACGATGATTTGCAACGATAGTTTTATCCTGTCTATCTTCATAGGTATTAAGATTATAAAATCTTACAAAACCTTCTTTGTGTGCTACTACTTGACGATCTTGCAAATCTGTACTAGCAGTACCACCACTGTGGAAAGTTCTTAGCGTAAGTTGTGTTCCTGGCTCCCCGATTGATTGAGCAGATATAATACCTACAGCCTCACCTGGCTTAACTAATTTGCCTTCACCTAGGTTAATACCATAGCATTTAGAACATACGCCTTTTTTAGCTTTACAAGTAATAGGAGTTCTAATGCTTACACTCTTTACTCCACTTTCAACGATAATTCTAGCTTTTTCTTCATCTACTAAAGTACCTTCTGAGAATAAAATCTCATTAGTAATAGAATCAATAATATTTTCAGCTAAAACTCTTCCTAAAATTCTTTCTTCTAAGGTTTCAATTACAACACCATCTGCGGTGATTTCATTAATCTCAACACCCTCATGTGCGCCACAATCTTCCATTGTAACTTTTACATTTTGAGCTACATCGATAAGTTTTCTTGTCAAATAACCTGCATTTGCTGTTTTTAACGCTGTATCTGCAAGACCTTTTCTAGCACCGTGAGTTGAAATAAAATATTCAAGAACGTTTAATCCTTCACGGAAGTTTGAAATAATCGGTGTTTCAATAATAGAACCATCAGGTTTAGCCATAAGACCCCTCATCGCAGCAAGCTGTGAAATTTGAGCTGCTGAACCCCTAGCACCAGAATCTGCCATCATATAAATAGAGTTAAACCCTTCTTTGTCTTTTTTAATTAACTCCATCATATCTTTTGATAAGACATTATTAGTGCTTTTCCAAATATCAATAATCTTATTATATCTTTCGCCCGAAGTAATCAAACCTAAATTATATGAATTTTGGATTTCTCTTACTTGTTTTTTAGCTTCTTCTATACTTTTTTGCTTTTGATCAGGCACAATAATATCAGCAATTGAAATAGAAATACCCGCTTTTGTTGCATATTCAAAACCAAGATCTTTTAATTTATCTAAAAAGCTAGCACTTACTTCAAGGCCACCTTCTTTATAAACATAATCAACCAAAGCTGCAATATCTTTTTTCTTCATGACTTTATTCCACATATTTTCAGGAACAAAATCAGGTAAGATAGACTTAATGATTAATCTTCCCGCAGTTGTTGTGATTTTTCTACCATCAACCACACTTCTAATGCTTGCATGAATATCTAAAGATTTTGCTTCTAGAGCAATCATAACCTCTTCAATACCTGTGCAAATTTTATGCTCACCCTTAGCACCATCTTTTTCTAAAGACAGATAATAAATCCCCAAAACCATATCTTGAGAAGGTACAGTCACAGAACGACCACTTGCTGGAAGCAAGATATTCATAGATGAGAGCATTAATACTTTACACTCAGCTATTGCTTCTTGCGATAAAGGCACATGCACAGCCATTTGGTCCCCGTCAAAGTCAGCATTAAATGCCGCACACACTAATGGATGAAGTTGAATTGCCTTGCCCTCTACAAGCACAGGATGGAAAGCTTGGATGGAAAGCTTATGCAAGGTTGGAGCACGGTTAAGCATTACAGGATGACCTTTAACAACCTCTTCTAAGCACTCCCAAACCTCATTAGTTTTGTTTTCTATCATTTTTTTAGCTTGTTTTACAGTGGTAGCATAACCTTTTTCTTCAAGTTTAGCTAATAAGTGTGGCTTAAATAATTCTAAAGCCATTTTTTTAGGTAAACCACATTGATCCATTCTAAGTTTTGGCCCAACAACAATAACACTACGACCTGAGAAATCCACCCTTTTACCAAGTAGATTTTGTCTGAAACGACCTTGTTTTCCTTTGATGATTTCACTTAAAGATTTTAACGGACGTTTATTTGCACCTTTAACCGCATTTGCTCTTCTACCATTATCAAATAAAGCATCAACTGCTTCTTGAAGCATTCTTTTTTCATTTCTAATGATAATTTCAGGTGCATCAAGCTCCATAAGTCTTTTTAAACGCGTATTTCTATTGATAACTCTTCTGTATAAATCATTCACATCAGAAACTGCAAATTTTCCACCATCTAAAGCTACTAAAGGTCTTAAATCAGGTGGTAATACAGGTAAATTTGTAATCATCATCCACTCAGGACGATTAGGTACCACTTCATCAATATTTGTATTGCTATTTAAATTGCTATTTAAGAAATTTTCTACCACTTTTAAACGTTTAATGATAGTTTTTTTCTTTGCTTCTGAATTAGTTGCTGCAATATCTTCTTTTAGTTTATTTAAAAGCTCAACAAGATCTAAATTTGCTAGCAAATCTCTAACAACTTCACCACCCATTCTAGCTTTAAATCCACTACTTTCATAGCGTTGCATTAAATTTAAATATTGCTCTTCATTTAATACATCACAAAATTCAACTTTTTTAGTATTTTCATTATCGTAGTAAGCATCACCTGGATTTTCTACTATATATGCTTCATAATACAATACGCGTTCTAAATCTTTCATCTTTACACCAAGCAAAGTACCGATACGACTTGGTAAAGAATTTACATACCAAATATGTGCCACCGGTGTAACTAGCTCGATATGTCCCATTCTTGAACGACGCACTTTAGAACTAGTAACTTCAACACCACATTTTTCACACTTAATGCCTTTGAAGCGCATTTTTTTATATTTACCACAAAGACATTCATAATCTCTTACTGGTCCAAAAATTTTAGCACAAAAAAGCCCGTCTCTTTCAGGCTTTAAGGTTCTATAATTAATCGTTTCTGGTTTTTTTACTTCCCCATAAGACCACGATTTGATTTTTTCAGGACTTGCAAGTCTTAATTGAAAAGCTTCAAAGTCTCTAGGTCTGCCATCTTCTTTTATTTCGATAGGTTTAAATTTACTCATTATTCTCATCCTTATCAAAAATCTCAACATCTAAAGCAAGAGATTTTAATTCATTTGTAAGTACAAAGAATGTTTCTGGAATACCTGTTGCTGGAACATTCTCACCTTTTGTTAAAGCTTTATAAGCACTAAATCTACCTTCAACATCATCAGATTTTATGGTTAACATTTCTCTTAAAGTATGAGCCGCTCCATAAGCTTCAAGAGCCCAAACCTCCATCTCACCAAATCTTTGCCCACCAAATAAAGCCTTACCACCAACTGGTTGTTGTGTTACAAGACTATAAGGTCCAGTACTTCTTGCGTGAACTTTTTCATCTACTAAGTGATGTAATTTAAGCATATACATACATCCAACATGTACACGCTCTGCCATTTTTTCGCCAGTTCTTCCATCATAAAGTTCGCTTTTTCCATCCATAGCTATTTTAGCCATTTCAAAAAGCTTACCAAATTCTTCAACCGTTACACCCTCAAATACAGGAGTAGCAAATTTTACCCCTTTAGCCCAATCTCTAGCATAAGAAATAAGTTGCTCATCATTTAAAGTTTGCACAAATTTCTTTTCTAGCTCAAGTCTAGATACACTACAAATTTCAAGAATTTTTTCGCGTAATTCTTTTACAAAATCTTTTTGTTTTCTATCAAAAATTTCTTGAATTTGATCACCTAGTCTCATACCAACAATCCCTAGGTGACTTTCAAGAATTTGCCCTATATTCATACGGCTTGGAACCCCTAGAGGATTTAAAGCTATATCAATAGGTCTTCCATCAGGTAAATATGGCATATCAACTTCTGGAACGATATTAGATACAATACCTTTATTTCCATGGCGCCCTGCCATTTTATCCCCAACTTTTAATTTTCTCTTAGTCGCGATATATACTTTAACAAGTTTAACTACTCCACTTGGTAAAATATCATCTTTTTCTAAAATTTCTAATTTTTCATCATGTTCTGTTTTAAGTTTTTTCTTCTCATTTTGGAAATGATTTTTTAAATCATCATATTCTTTTTGCACTTCTTTAGAATAAGCTTTAACTAAAGAATTTAATGCAAAACGATTGATTTTTTCTAATTCTGTAATTTCTACTTTGGAACCTTTTTTATATTTAACACCATTTATTTCTTCATCTGAATTTAAAGGCGACTTAGAAAGCAAAGAACAAACCCTTAAAGTTTCTTCTCTATCCATCATTAAAAGTCTATCATGATGTTCTTTTTCAAGGTTTAATTTTTCATCATCATAAGCTTTTATAGCACGCGCATCTTTTTCATAACCTTTTTTAGTAAAGATTTTCACATCTACAACAACACCTTCTAATGAAGCAGTTGCATATAAAGATTTATTTACAACATGTCCTGCTTTTTCGCCAAAAATAGCTCTTAATAATCTTTCTTCAGGTGTAGGTTTTACTTCACCTTTAGGAGAAACTTTACCTACTAAAATCATGCCAGGCTTAATATGAGTTCCTATTTTAGCAATACCACTCTCATCAAGATGTGCTAAATCCTCTTCTTTTACATTTGGAATATCTTTTGTAATTTCTTCTACGCCATCTTTAAGTTCTCTAGCCTCTACTTCTTTTTCATAAATATGAACGCTAGTAAAAGTATCTTCACGTAAAATTTTCTCACTAATTACAATAGCATCTTCATAGTTATACCCATGCCATGGCATAAATGCGATTAAAGCATTTTTACCAATAGCAAGTTCGCCTTGATCCATACTTGGACCATCTGCAATGATTTGACCTGCTTGAACAAATTCACCTTTTTTAACAATCGGATGTTGAATAAAAGTTGTATTTTGGTTAGTTCTTAGATTTTTTTCCATTTTGTAATGATCAATAAATGGTCCATTTTCATCTTCACCCAAAATGAAAATATTTTTATTATCAACCTTTTCTACAATCCCTGCTCTTTTAGCTTTAATAGCTTCCCAAGCATCACGCGCAATGATTTTTTCCATACCAGTACCTACTATAGGTGCTTGCGCAGTTAGTAAAGGCACTGCTTGACGTTGCATGTTTGAACCCATCAAAGCTCTGTTTGCATCATCATGCTCTAAGAATGGAATCAAAGATGCTGCAACCCCTACTATCATACCCGAACAAAGGTCAATCAAATGCACTTCTTCTCTTCTTGCTAAGATTGTTTCACCATCTTGTCTTGCTTCAACAAATTCTTCAACAATATTACTTTTTTCATCAATTTTAGTTGAAGCTGCTGCGATCACTAAACCTTCTTCTTGAGTAGCGGTTAAATAAACGATTTCATTGCTTACTTTACCATTTTCTACTTTCTTATAAGGTGCTTCAACAAAACCTAGATCATTTACTTTAGCATAAGTTGAAAGTGTATTAATCAAACCGATATTTTGACCTTCTGGAGTTTCAACAGGACAAATTCTTCCATAATGTGTTGCGTGGACATCACGCACCTCAAATCCTGCTCTTTCTTTTACTAAACCACCCTCACCAAGTGCAGATAAACGGCGCTTATGAGTTACTTCACTCAATGGGTTTGTTTGATCCATAAATTGAGATAATTGACCACCAGTAAAAAATTCCATAATGGTTACAGTAATTGTTTTAGGATTGATCAAATCATAAGGCATTACTTTGTCAATATCTGCATTTAAAGCCGTAAATTTATCTCTAATAGATTTTTGCATTTTAGCAAGACCTACATGAAGTTCATTCGCTAAAAGCTCTCCGATTGATCTAATACGACGATTACCCAAGTGATCTCTATCATCGATATGGCCTCTACCATTTTTTACTTTAATTAAATATTTTGCAGTTTTTACTATATCTTCATTAGTTAAAACTGTAACGTATTCAGGCGTATCCAAGCCTAACTTATGGTTCATTTTCATACGACCAACTTTTGTTAGGTCATATCTTTCAGGATTGAAAAATAAATCATTCACAAAAGCTTTTGCAGCATCTTTTACTACAGGCTCACCTGGTCTCATCACTTTATAAATTCTAATAGCTGCTAAATCATTTTCATCTTCTATATTTTCTGTTTGTTTTAATAATTTTAAAGTTTCATTATCTTGAATAAAAGAATTAATAATAGCAGCATCTACTCCATTAGCTAAATCGTTTGCAATATCAAACTGTTTTTCTTCTTTAATTTTTGCTAATTTTCCTTCATCTAATAGTGTTAAAGAATCATATAAAACTTCACCGGTTTCTTTATTAATGATAGGATTAGCCAAATATCTATTTGTTAAAATTTCAACTGGATATTCAACCCACTTAACACCATCTTTTACAAGCTGTTCAGCCTTTTTCTTTGTCATTCTTTTACCAGCTTGATGAATTACATTACCTTTTTCATCTTTTAAGTCATATTCAACTCTATCTAAAAAGTCATTTGGATTAAATTCGGTTAAGAATTTATCTTTTTTTACATGAATAGTTTGTATAGGGTAGAATAATTTTATAATATCTTGTTTTTTATAACCAAGTGCTCTAAATAAAATTGTAATAGGCACTTTTCTTCTTTTATTGATACGTACATAAAGTACATCTTTAGCATCATATTCAAAATAAAGCCAAGAACCACGATCTGGTATAATTTGAGCTGTATATACTAATTTATTTGCAACAGTAGAACTTTCTTCTTCTTTGAAGATAACACCTGGACTTCTATGAAGTTGATTAACTACAACCCTTTCTACTCCATTGATAATAAAAGAAATTCTATCTGTCATTAAAGGAATTTCTCTAATATAAATTTCTTGTTCTTTAATATCTTTTATACCAATTTTTTCACCCGTTTTTTCATCTTTTTCATGTAAAGTTAAACGGATTTTCATTTTTAAATTTACAGAATAAGTCAAACCTCTTTCCATACACTCTCTAATGGTATATTTAGGCTTACCTACTTCACTACTTACATATTCTAAACTTAATCTATTTTGCGGATCATGGATTGGAAAGATAGATTTAAATACTTTTTCAATTCCGCTTTCTGAATTTTTTGCATCTAAATTTAAAAAATAATCAAAACTCTTTTTTTGTAATTGTAATAAATTTGGAATGTCTATTTGTTGTGGAACATTCGAGAAGTCTATTCTTAAACGATTTCCTGATTGTGAATTTAACATATTATTATACCCCATGGTAAAAGTATTGAAAGAAAGAATCCTTAATTAAAGGAAAACAAGAAAGGATATATAATCCTTTCTTTTAAAAAACAAAAAATTATTTAAGCTCAACCTTAGCGCCAGCTTCTTCAAGTTGTTTTTTAGCTTCTTCAGCTTCAGCTTTGCTAACACCTTCTTTAAGAACTGATGGAGTTTGCTCAACTGCGTCTTTTGCTTCTTTTAATCCAAGACCAGTTAATGCACGAACAACTTTAATTACGTTGATTTTTTTATCACCACCATCTTGTAATACGATATCAAATTCAGTTTTTTCTTCAGCAGCACCGCCAGCAGCACCTGCAACAGCAGCACCTGCAACCATAACTGGAGCAGCAGAAACACCAAATTTTTCTTCAAATTCTTTTACTAATTCTGAAAGCTCAAGAACACTTAGGTTAGAAATAAATTCTAATACATCTTCTTTAGTAATTGCCATTTTTTATCCTTTTTATAATTTTATTCAGCTTCTTTTTTTTCTTTTAATGCATTTAATCCAATTGTGAAATTGGTAATTGGTGCATTCCAAACTTGCAAAAGCATAGCAAGTAATTCATTGCGAGAAGGCATTTTAGCTAAAGCTTTAACTTTATCCACAGAAGCAACTTCGCCTTCGATAAATGCAGTTTTGATCTCAAATGCTTGATTAGCTTCGCTAAATTTATCAGCAACTTTTGAAACATTTAATTGGTCTTCACCCCAAAGATAAATATTAGTATCTTTAAGTTCCATTCCATCTTTGCCGGCATTTTTAAGAGCAATACTTGCTAAAGTATTTTTAATAATTTGAACTTTAACATCCATTTCTCTCGCATTATTTCTTAACTCTTCAAGTTTTTTAGTGTTTAAACCCTTATAGTTACAAACTACAACAGCTTCACTAGCTTTAAAACCTTCTTCAAGTTTAGAAACAAGTTCAACTTTTTGGCTTTTAGTCATCTTTACTCCTTTCCGACCGGTGATTTCAAGCAGAGCAGAAAATCTAATTAAGTCCTAGGACCTCGGCTATCTCCAATCTAAGATAAAAATTAGATAAAATAAAAGTTATTATCTTATCTAATTTTTATTAATGAGAGTAAAACTCTCATTAATTTTATTTTGTATCAAGTAATTCTTGAGTATCAAGAGAAAGAGAAGGACTCATAGTTAAAGAAAGACTAGCGTTTTTAATATATCTTCCTTTTGCAGCGGCTGGTTTGTGTTTATTAATAGCTTTTACAAATGCTGTCATATTTTCTTTTAATTGCTCTTGAGTAAAGCTAACTTTACCTAAACCTGCATGGATATTTCCTTGTTTATCAACACGGAAGTTAACTTGACCATTTTTAGCATTATTCACAGCTTGTGCAACATCCATTGTCACAGTACCTGTTTTAGGATTTGGCATTAGCCCTTTAGGTCCTAAAATACGACCTACTTTACCAACTAAACCCATCAAATTTGGAGTAGCAATTAAAACATCAAAATTCATATTTCCTTTTTGAATTTCTTCTACTAAATCATCACTACCAACTATATCAGCACCTGCATTTTTTGCCTCATCAGCTTTTGCATCTTTTGCTATAACAGCAACACGCACTTTTTTACCTGTACCACAAGGTAAAACTACACTGCCTCTTACCATTTGATCTGCATGTCTTGGATCAACATTTAATTTTAAAGCAATTTCAACTGTTTCATCAAATTTAGCAGAAGCAAGAGTTTTAACTGTGCTTATTGCTTCATCCATTAAGTAATTTTTATTTGAATCAATTTTTTTTAATAATTCTGTAAATCTTTTAGTATTTTTAGACATTAATTTTTCTCCGCATTTTATATAAAGTGCTACCGCCTTTTTAAACTCTTGGCGGTAAAGAGTATTAATCTACGATTTCAACACCCATAGAACGAGCAGAACCCATAATAATCTTAGCAGCTTGCTCTCTATCTTTTGTGTTCATATCAGCTATTTTTTTATCAACAATTTCTAAAACTTGTGCTTTAGTTAATTTACCTACTTTGTTTTTTAAAGGGTTGTCCGCACCTTTAGAAATACCTGCAGCTTTTTTGATTAAATCTGTAGCTGGTGGTTGTTTTGTGATAAATGTAAAGCTTTTATCTGCATAAACAGTAATAACAACTGGAATATTAAAACCAGCCATATCTTTTGTTCTTTCATTAAATGCTTTACAAAATTCCATAATATTAACACCTTGTTGACCCAAAGCAGGACCAACTGGAGGTGATGGATTAGCCTTAGTAGCAGCTATTTGTAATTTTATTTCTCCTACGACTTTTTTAGCCATAACCTTTCTCCTTTACTTGCTATATTATCAAACTATTTTTTCAACTTGAGAGTATAAGATCTCTACTGGAGTTGATCTACCAAATATTGAAACATTTAGCTTTAAAACTCCTCTAACCATATCATATTCTTCTACAATACCTACAAAGTTTGCAAAAGGACCTTCGGTTATTCTTACACTTTCTTCTTTATCAAATGAAATTTTAGGTTTAGGTGCTGCTTTATTTTTCACCTTTTCTAAAATAAGATTGATATCTTTTTCACTCAATGGGGTTGGTTTTTTACTTTCCCCTATAAAACGACCAACCTTTGGCAAAGATTGAATTTTATGCCAAAGTTCTGTTGATAAGTCAATATTGGCAAATACATAGCCTGAATATAAACTTCTTTCGCTTATTTTTTCTTTACCATTTTTAAATTCAATCACATCTTCAGTTGGAACAATCACTTCTAGCAATTGCTCTTGAATTCCATGATCTCTAACTAAATTTTCTATGGCTCTTTTTACAGCCATTTCACTACCTGCATAAGTCTGAATTGCATACCATTTATGATTCATTATTTTATCCTATAATCTTAGATAATGAAAACGACATAATCAAGTCAACCAATGCTAAAAATAATGAAACAACAGTAACAACTACAAAAACTGTAATATAAGCATTTCTAACTTGCTCTTTCAAAGGCCAAATAACTTTTGATAATTCAGCTTTTGACAATTTAAAATAAGTTATTAGTTTTTCCATATTTTACCTTATTTTGTGGCAGGGCAAGAGGGATTCGAACCCCCAACCATCGGATTTGGAATCCGGCGCTCTACCGTTGGAGCTATTGCCCTAAGGGCTTTTATATAAAAGCCTTAACTTTTTAATTTAACTTCTTTATGAACTGTATGTTTTTTTAATCTTGGGCAATATTTTTTTAATTCTAATTTTTCAGTTGTATTTTTACTATTTTTAAAAGTACTGTAATTAATATCACCGCACTCTTCACATTTCAAGCCAACTTTAATTCTCATTTTTATTCCTTAAAAAGCGAGATAAAATCTCGCTTATGATTATTTAATAATTTTAGATACAACACCTGAACCAACAGTACGGCCACCTTCACGGATAGCAAAACGAGTACCTTCTTCAAGTGCAACTGGTGCAATAAGACTTACAGTAATTCTAACATTCTCACCTGGCATAACCATTTCAACGCCTTCTGCAAGTTGGATAGAACCAGTAACATCTGTTGTTCTTACATAGAACTGTGGTCTATAGTTATTAAAGAATGGAGTATGACGACCACCTTCATCTTTATTTAAAATATAAACTTCTGCTTCAAAGTCAGTATGTGGAGTAATTGATTTTGGCTTAGCAAGAACCATACCACGAAGAACATCTTCTTTTTTAGTACCACGTAGAAGAACACCTACGTTATCACCTGCTTCACCTTGATCCATTTCTTTTCTAAACATTTCAACACCAGTTACTGTAGTGCTTTGTGTTTCTCTAATACCAACGATTTCAATAGTGTCACCAACTTTAACAACACCTTTTTCAATTCTACCAGTAACAACTGTACCACGACCTGAAATTGAGAATACATCTTCAATTGGCATTAAGAAATCTTTATCTGTATCACGAGCTGGAGTTGGGATATACTCATCAACTGCTGCCATAAGATCTAGGATTTTTTTAGACCATTCACCATCTTGTCCAGCTTTTGCTTCTTCAAGAGCTTGTAAAGCAGAACCTGAAATAATTGGAGTGTCATCTCCTGGGAAGTCATAAGAACTTAATAGTTCTCTAATTTCCATTTCAACTAATTCTAATAATTCAGCATCATCAACCATATCAGCTTTGTTCATGAAAACAACGATATATGGTACACCTACTTGACGAGAAAGTAAGATGTGCTCTCTAGTTTGTGGCATTGGGCCATCTGCAGCAGAAACAACAAGAATAGCACCGTCCATTTGAGCAGCACCAGTAATCATATTTTTAACATAGTCAGCGTGACCTGGGCAGTCTACGTGAGCATAGTGACGATTTTCTGTTTCATACTCAATGTGAGAAGTTGCAATAGTAATACCACGCTCTTTTTCTTCAGGAGCATTGTCGATATTATCATAATCTTTAAGCTCAGCCAAACCTCTTCTTGAAAGAACAGCAGAGATAGCAGCTGTTAAAGTAGTTTTACCGTGGTCAACGTGACCAATAGTACCAATATTTACGTGAGGCTTATTACGTGAAAATTTTTCTTTAGCCATCTTTTTCCTCCATATAAAATTTACAAACAAATACTAATTTATGTTTTATAATCTTTTGAAATCAATGGAGCTCATAGCGGGACTTGAACCCGCGACCTCTCCCTTACCAAGGGAGTGCTCTACCTCTGAGCCATACGAGCGCTCAGAAAAATTAAAAACATAAATTATAAATTTTGGAAATTTGAAACTGCTAGAAATTCTGAATTTAAAAACAGCTCCCAGTTTCACTCTACCAAAATTAGGTTGGAGCGGGAAACGGGACTCGAACCCGCGACCCTCAGCTTGGAAGGCTGATGCTCTAGCCAACTGAGCTACTCCCGCAAAGCAATGGTGGTGAGTCGTGGATTCGAACCACGGAAGGCGAAAGCCAGCAGATTTACAGTCTGCCCTCGTTGGCCACTTGAGTAACTCACCATGAATAAAAATGCTTTTTATTTCTGGTCAAACACTGCTATTAACAATGGAGCTGGTTAAGGGACTTGAACCCCCGACCTGCTGCTTACAAGGCAGCTGCTCTACCAACTGAGCTAAACCAGCAAAAAATAAAGTTGAATTATAATGTAATTTTGAATTAATGTCAAGTGTTTTAAATAATTTTGTATAATTTTTTAAAAAAATAAAGGATTAAATATGAAAATTTTATTTTCACCTAGTGAAAGCAAAAGTAAAACAAACACACAAACTTGTATAAATGAAAACTCTTTTGTTTTTAGTAATTTATATAGCAAAAGACTAGAAGTGCTTACAAAATATAAAAATCATATAAAACAATGCAGTGAAAGCAAACTTGAAAAGTTTTTTGGTATAAAAGATAAAAACGAAATGCAAGAGCTAGCTCAAGATATTATAATAAAAGACACAATTAAAGCTATCCAAAGATACAATGGAGTTGCTTTTGATTATTTAGATTATGAGAGTTTGGATGAAATAGCTAAAAAATACATAGATGAGAATGTTTTGATTTTTTCTAATCTTTTTGGTCCTATTTTAGCAAAAGATTTAATACCTTATTACAAATTAAAGCAAGGAGAGAAAATCAAAGAGTTTAATATAGAAAAATTTTATAAAGATAATTTTTCTGATGAAATTGATAAATTTTTAGAAAATGAACTGATAATTGATCTTAGAGCTAAATTTTATGAAAAATTTTATACTATTAAAAAGCCTTTTTTAACTTTCACTTTTTTAAAAAAATCCAAGAGTTTAAGTCATTTTGCAAAGGCTTATAGGGGTAAAATGCTAAGAATACTAGCAAATAAAAATATACATAGCAAAGAAGCTTTGCTTGAAAATCTACCTAATGAATTAAAAATAAAAGAAATTAAAATACAAGGATTAAAAGAAGAGATAATTTTAGATATAGTAAGCTAAGCCTTTTGGCTTAGCTTTTATAATTAGAATTTGTATAGAGCTTCAAGTCTGATGAATTGATCTTTAATATCATCTACATTAGCAGTATTAAAATCTTCAGTTAAGTAAGAATAGAATCCACTAAATGTAAGTTTTGGACTATAAGCATAAGATACTCTTGCGATGTATTCGTTTTTATCTATATCTTTAGCTCCATGACTTAATTCAGTTGTACCACCAACATAATCAAATCCTACTCTTAGTGTTTCAGCAAAAGTATAGCCTAAACCTGCAAAATAGAAGAAGTTTTCACCTGTGTCACCTGTTAATCTACTTCCATGAGAATAGAAAATTTGCTCACCTGGAGCTATAACTTGACCTTTATCTTCTAATACAACTACGCTACCTTTATCTTTTTCACCATAACCAACTACACCTGCTTGAAAATCAAAAGCATAGATATTTGCTTGAATTTGTCCAGCATAGAAATTACCATTATCTAAGCCTAATTTTTCTTTGTCGCTATCTAGGCTATTTCCTAAGTATTGAGCTTGGATTTTGAAATTAGCATCGTTAAATGCAAATTTATAACTAGCATCTACTGCATATAAGAATGCCCAGTTGTTTGAATAAGCAGCCCATACTTGGAATGCAAATGGATCAAAGTCACCTAATACAGCAGCACCGTATAGTGATGATTTAGCTAGAGTTACTGGGCTAGTAACAGCATCATACTCTGCACCATCATAAGCTATAATTGTTTTACCTATAGAAGTATCACCATCATCTTTCCAGTTGAAAGCGTCAAACCAGT
>NZ_JAKMQZ010000012.1:0-42856 GCF_025771825.1 Campylobacter sp. IFREMER_LSEM_CL2101 | reverse complement strand
TTATTAAATGCAGGTGGTAATAATGTATTTTTAATTAATCCTAATGGGGTAATCATTACTAAAACAGGAACTATCAATGCTAATCGCTTTGTGGCTTCGACTTCGTCGATGAGTGATGGGGATATGTGGAAATTTGCTAAATCTACACAAGAACAAGCTGCAGCTTTTTCACCGGTGTTTAAACCACACAAAGCAGGTAATGTTGTAAATATGGGTAATATTAATGCTAATGATGTATTACTTATAGGGAATAAGGTAGACATACAAGGTGGTAAATTAGGGAATAAAAACTCAACTACACATTTAGTGGGAAAAAATGTGTATATAGACGCAGATAGTGCAAATTTAAATTCTACCATAAATGTAACAGCCACAGAAGGTGGTTACATACAAAGACAAATGATAAATTTTGCAAATGATGGCTATAAATTTGGAAATAATGCAAATATAAATGTAGTCAACTATACAGATTCTAGTGGCACAACTCATACAGGAAGCTCTAATTTTAAAAAAGCGTTAACTATAGGTAATATGGGGGATGAAAAGAAAAATGCTATAGAATGGTGGCACTTTGCTAAAGGTTGGAATGAAAATTTAGGTGTTAGAGAAATAGATGAGTTTAGATTGGTAGGGAATATTGATTTTAGTGGTAATAAAGGACAAGGAACAGAAGGTAAAGATTGGCAGAATTATGCAAATTATTGCATAGATGGATTAGGGTGTACTAGTATGATAGTTGGTTATGAAAATAGTTTTAATAAAATATTTGATGGACAAGGTTACACACTTAAAAATATTAATATAGATATAACATTCGATGAAGTTAAATACTACTCTCAACTTGTAGGTATATTTGGAGGTGCAGAATCTGGTGCAATTTTTCGCAATATCAATGTAGATTATATGGGTGGTGGAATAAAAGTTGATATTAATTCAGATGGACGTTATAATATTGGAGGATTTATAGGAGCTACAGATACTGAAGGAGGTAACAATGTAAAATTCTCTAATATATCTATAAATAACATAAATAATATTACTATCAATGGCAATTACTCTGTTGACGAACCCGCAGAATATATTGATGGAGTTAATGCTGGTGGTTTTGCGGGTAATTATTATGGCTCAACTGCAAAAAATATATTTATAAATAATATAAAAAACATTGAAAACAAAGGTTTTAATGCAAAAACAGGTGGATTTGCAGGCTCAATATCTTATGGAGATATTTCAAGTGTTTCTATAAGTAATATTGGAAATATTAGTAGTTTTATCAACTATAGTAATATTGGCTTTAGTCGTTCTGGTGGATTTGCAGGCTCAATATCTTTGGGAGATTATTTTATTTTATCAAATATTTCAGATATTTCTATAAGTAATATTGGAAATATTAGTAGTAATGGTCATAAATCATATTCTGGTGGATTTGCAGGCTCAATCTCTCTAGGGAGAGATAATGCTATTTCAAATATCTCTGTGAGTGATATTGCAAGTATTAATAGTAATGGTGATATAAATTATGATAGCCTTAGTCACTCTGGTGGATTTGCAGGCTCAATCTATCTAGAGAGAGACAATGCTATTTCAAATATCTCTGTGGGTGATATTACAAGTATTAATAGTAAAAGTAATGAGGCTTATTCTGGAGGATTTGCAGGGTATATTACTACAACAATGTATGATGAAGCAGGAGGAGTGTTTAAGAATATATCTTTAAACAATATAAGTAAAATTAATAGCACAAGTAGTTCTGATAGAATATTTAAAAAAGGATCATCTGGAGGATTTGCAGGGTTAGTTGAAAATGGTGTTTATTTTTCAGATATTTATATATTTTTTAATCCTAGAGTAGAAATTAATTCAAATAATAAAGTTGGTAAATTTGCTGGACACATAGATAATATAAAAGTTGACAATATCCACATTTATCACCATATAAACGATTTAGCTAATGCAACTGCCGATCAATCTTTTTGGAATGATTTTAATAAAAATGATTATGTTTCAGATAAAATAAACATTCACACTTATAACGATTCTACTCAAAGTGATGCATATAAAGACTTTTTATCTAAAGCAAATACTATAGAAAAACCATCTAAACCAACCAACCCTACAGATCCTACAGATCCTACAGATCCGAGCAATCCTGATGTTATCTTAGATAGTGATGATTTGTATGGTGGTATTATTGCAAGTATTATTAATGAAATAAGAAATGAAAAATATACCATAGATATTAAAAATCTAGTTAGTTTAATCAATGCTTTTAAAGGATTAGATAAAGATTCTAGTGAAAATGAGATTAAGGCTGTTATAAAAACACATTTAGGTATAGATGGTGATAAAGCTTTAAGTATGGCTCAAAGTATTAGCTTTTTACTAAACTATCAAGAGCATAATTTTGATGGTAGATTAAGTGAGCAAGCTAAAACTATTTATGATGGCACTATAAAACCAAATGTTAGTAATACTTTGGGTTTAATCTCATATTTAGATAAAAATAAAGATTATCTTTTAGAGCAATATAATAAACACAAAGAACTAGAACAAGTCTTTAAAGATAAAGAGCAAGCTTATAAAAAAGCAGAAGCTGAATTTAATAGATTATTAGATTTAGTTAATAAAGGAAAATTGAGTTATAATGATCTAAATTCACTCAAGCTTTTGATAACTGGCTTAATGCTTATAATGATTATAATGATTTATCAAATGATATCAGTGAATTAAATAATAATGTTGAAAAAATTGCTAATTATATTACAGATGAAAATAAAGGTTTAGCTTATACAAAATTTAGTTTTACTAAATTTGATGATATTGCTAAAATAGATTTGGTTAAACCTGAACTTCCTGATATAGACAATTCTCAAGGTGGAGATTTGCCTGCATTTGAACAAACAGCTTCGCTTAATTTAATAGGTGATAATGCTTTAGATGATGATGATGAGAAAAAAGAGATAGATGAAACCTCTTTAGCTCAAAAAAATAAAACCTGCATAGTTAGTGATAACTATAAAACTATGAATCCATGTGTAGCAGGTATGTAAACAACAACACTAGGATTTATCCTAGTGTGTATATAATGAGTATATTAATAAATACTCATATTAAATAATATTTTGATTCATCAATAATAGATATAAAAATAAAACCCATGATTTTAAAATACATCACTAAAAGGAAAAAATAAGTATGAAAAAACTTTTACTTAGCACTATAGCACTTAGCTCTTTAGTTTATGCTAATAATGGAAGTATTACCATAGCTAAAAATGATATAGAAAAGGTTATAGAATTATCCCCTGATAGAAACCTCCCTCAAAACAAAGCTATCAAAGAAAATCTAAAAACCAAAGATGATTATAAAAAAAGTCAAGAAGCTAAAAAAGACTTTGAAGAAAAAAAGAAAGAATTAAAAGAAAAACTCAATCAAGAAAATGAAACTAATGATGAAACTAACAATCAAACCACTAATAGTTCTAACACTAACTCTATTAACTCAAGTAATCAAACTAATACTACCACCACTAAACAAGTAATAACCAAATATAAATTTGTTATCACTAATGAAAACACTAGCTTTGAAAAGCTAGGTATTAAAGAAGAGGATTTACAAATACTCATTAGTGAGTTTAGTACTAGAAAATTTAGCTTACAAGATTTACAAGATATATCTAATATCATTGCTTATTATTTCCAAGTTAATGGCTATCCTGCTGCAACAGCTTATGTACCCCAACAAGAATTTGAAGATAGTGTGCAAATAAACATAGCCTTAGGAACATTAGGTAAGTATATAGTAAAGAATAAAACTAATATAAAAGATTATTTTATAGAAAGTAAGCTTAATGAAAGAATCAAAGGTAAAATCATCTCTACTAAATTAATAGAAGATAGTGTATATAAAGTCAATGAAATGTATGGCATTCAAACCCTAGCAGGTTTACAAGCAGGAGAGAATGTAGGAGAAACTGATATAGTTATAGAAGTAGTTCCTGATACTAAGGCTAATGTATTATTATATAGTGATAATTATGGTATTAAAAGTGCAGGGGATATTAGAGCTGGTATTAGTATGGGATTTAATTCTATATTTAATATGGGAGATTATTATAATTTTTACTTACAATCAAGCAATGAAAAGCAAATCAACTATGGGGCAAGTTATACTTTCTTTTTAGGAAATTTAAAAATTACTCCAAGCATATCTCAAGGCTCTTATTCTTTAGGTGGAGATTATGAAGGCTTAGGTTTTAGTGGTACTTCTAGAAATTTTGGTATAGACTTTTCTTATCCTGTATGGATTAATACTAATTCATCTTTATACTTTACTTCAAGTATTTATCATAAAATACTTAGTGATGTAACCTTAGATCTTTTAACCTTTGATAAAAGTTCTAATGTAGGTAGTATGGGTTTAGAAGGTTTATTTAGAGGCTTTGAGAATAATACCTTAAGTTATAGTGCTAAGATAAGTATAGGTAAAGTATATGATGATGGTACTACTATATTTGGAGATACCTCTAAAAGTGGAGGCAAAGGCTTTGGCTGGTTTAGAAAACTCAATGCTAGTTTGAATAATTATTATAGTATTAATGAATACATTACTCATACTTTAAATATAAACTATCAAAAGGTATTAGGAAATTTTGAATTAGATTCTTCTGAGAGTTCATCTTTAGGTGGAGCTTATGGAGTAAGAGCTTATGATAATGGAGAGGGTGATGGAGATAATACCATAGTAGCTAACTTTGGTATAAGAATAAATATACCAAATACTAATTTTTATTTTACTCCTTTTTATGATGTAGGTTATGCTTGGTATGAAAAAGCTTCAGGAAGTAGATTAGCAGATGAGCATTTTTTAGATGCAGTAGGCTTACAAATACTTTATAATAAAGCTAATGAGTATTATATAAAACTTGATGCAGCTAGAGCATTACATCAATACAAATACGATGATGAACATAGAATGAAATTATATTTAAGTGGTGGGGTGTATTTTTAAAATACACCACTTTTATAATTAAACCCCAAAGAAAATTTCAGGTTTTAATCTAAGCATTAAACAATATGCAGCCAAACTAGCTTGTTCTCTTGTGTAATTTCTATTGCCTTGTATGTGAATGCATTCTTGTAAAAAGGTTCCATCTTTATACATAGCTCCTATGTAGATGGTGCCTGCTTTGGTGTTTTTATCATTTTCTTCTCCAGCTACCCCACTAAGCGCTAAGGCAAAATCACAATTTGTGGTTTTAAAAACCCCTTTTAGCATAAAATAAATACAACGATCAGAGTATTCCCCAACACTTTCTAAGGTATCATTACTCACCCCAAGCCAAGAATTTTTTAAACGATTAGAATAAGTGATCAAAGAACCCTCAAATACACTAGAAATTCCTGAATTTTCAGCAAATTTTGAAGCACAAAGTCCTGCGGTGCAACTTTCTGCAAAGGAAATTTTTAAGTTTTTTTCTAAAAGTTTTTTAGCTATAAATTTAATAGGATCATTTCCTAAAAATACTTTTCCCGTAAAAAGTTTAAAAACTCCTTTTAAAAAGCCCTCTAGTTTTCCATACTGACTAGCGCTTGCTCTAATACAAATGAGATTATCTAATAATGCACTTGAGCTAGTTTGAATTTCAAAAGAAGTAGTAAGCGTGCTAAGTAAGATATTTGCGCTCATTTCATCTATATCCAAAAGACAAAAATACGCATAGTCAAGTTCAGGATTTTGTAAAATCATAGGCAATTTTTGCTCTATATTTATATTTAATAAATTAATATGGCATTTTTCAAAAGAACTTAAAAAGGAATTTTTTTCACGCAAAGCTTTTGAAGGTACTAAAGTATCATTTTCTAAGATTAAAACATCATCATTTAAGGTTGCTATGATTTTAGCTATGGTTGTATAGTATTCGCTAATGCTAAAAATGGTTATATAGTTATATTCTTTAGAAAGTTTTTCAAGTAAAAAAGGAAGTTCTTTGTCAGGTTTGTTTATAAATTTTAGTTCATGAAGTTCTAAAAACTGCTTTTTGTATTCTTCTTGTATATAATGCATATAATTTTCATTAATAATAATTTCACTACCTATAATGATGATAAGATGTTTCATGATTTTCCTTTTTTTCTTGCGATTATAACAAAAAAATAAGTGCAAATTAAAAGTATTTTAAGTAGAATTTACTATTTTTAAATTTTTCAAGGTGGATTATATGGATTATAAAGATACGCTATTGCTTCCAAATACGACTTTTGCAATGCGTGCAAATTTAGCAGAGCTTGAGCCTAAGCGTTTTAGCAAGTGGTTTGAAAACAACTATGCTTATGAAAAAATGAAACAAAAAAGACAAGGAATAAGCGAGAGCTTTACTTTACATGATGGCCCTCCTTATGCTAATGGACATTTGCATATTGGCCATGCTTTAAATAAAATTTTAAAAGATATCATCATCAAAATGCATTATTTTCAAGGTAAAAAAGTGCGTTTTACTCCTGGTTGGGATTGTCATGGTTTACCGATAGAACAGCAAGTTGAAGTTAAACTTAAAGATAAAAAGCAAAGTTTAAGCAAAAAAGAAATTCGTGAGTTTTGCAGAGAGCATGCGAGAGAATTTGTAAATATCCAAAGAGATGAATTTAAGTCTTTGGGTGTGATTGCTGGTTGGGATGAGCCATACTTGACTATGAAAAATGCTTTTGAGGCAGATATTTACAAAGCTTTATGTAAAATCGCTAAAAAAGGACTTTTGCTAGAAAGAAGTAAGCCTGTTTTTTGGAGTTGGGCTGCTAAGAGTGCATTAGCAGAAGCTGAAGTAGAGTATGAAGATAAAGAAGATTATTCTATTTTTGTAGCTTTTGAGCTTGATAAAACTTCCCTTGAAAAGCTAGGTGTAAAAAAAGCTAAAGCAGTCATTTGGACTACCACGCCTTGGACTTTACCGGCAAATCAAGCTATATCTTTAAATCCAAATGAAAAATATGTTATCACTGAAGAAGGTTATATTTTTGCTAAAGCCTTGCTTGAAAATATGATTAATAAAAACTTCACTCAAGGAAAAATTCAAAAAGAACTTTTAGGTTCTGAATTTGAAAATTTAAGTGCTATTAATCCACTCAATCAAAGAAAATCTACTCTTATTTTAGGCGATCATGTTTTAATGGAAGGTGGTACAGGGCTTGTGCATACTGCACCAGGACATGGTGAGGATGATTATTATGTGTGCTTAAAATATGGCATTGAAGTGATTATGCCTGTAGATGATGGTGGGTGTTATGATGAAACGCTAAGAGCTAAAGGACTTTTACCAGAACATTTGCTAAATGAGTTTATAGGACTTCATATTTTTAAAGCAAATGAGCGTATTTTAGAATTGCTTGGCGAAGCTTTGCTTGAGAGTTCTAAATTTATACATTCTTATCCATTTTGTTGGAGAACACATAAACCGGTTATTTATAGAGCTACAAAACAATGGTTTATCTTAATGGATGAGAAAAAGTTAGATGGAAAATCTTTAAGAGAGCTAGCGCTAGAGCAGTTAAATAATGTGAAATTTTACCCAGAAAGTGGGGTAAAAAGACTTAGTTCTATGATAGAAAATCGCCCTGATTGGTGTATATCAAGACAAAGAGATTGGGGTGTGCCTATAGCGTTTTTTAGAGATAAAAGCACCAAAGAAGTGATTTTTGATGATGATGTTTTAGATCATTTGGTGGGAATTTTTGAAGCAAATGGAGCTGATGCGTGGTGGGATTTAGAAATAAAAGATTTATTACCGCCAAATAGCAAATATGATCCAAATAATTTAGAAAAAGTTTATGATATTTTAGATGTTTGGTTTGATAGTGGTAGTACTTGGGAAGCAGTGTTAAACTCAGCAAGATATGATGCAGGGGAATATCAAGCTTCAATGTATCTTGAAGGAAGTGACCAGCACCGTGGGTGGTTTCAAAGCTCGCTTTTAATCTCCACTGCGATCAATCACAAAACCCCATATAAAAACATACTTACTCATGGCTTTACCGTAGATGAAAAGGGTCAAAAAATGAGTAAATCTAAGGGTAATGTGATCTTACCTCAAAATGTAGCTAAAAATTATGGGGTAGAAATTTTAAGACTTTGGATAATGCTTAGTGATTATTCAACGGACTTAAAAATTTCAGACAATATCTTAAAACAAGTAAGTGAGCAGTATAGAAAGATAAGAAATACTATAAGATTTTTACTTGCAAATACTAATGATATGGAATTTTTAGAAACAAAAAATTTCACACTTTTAGATAAGTGGATTTTAATGCGTGCGAAAGTTGCTTTTGAAGCATGTGAAGCTGCTTTTGAAAAATATGAATTTGCAAAAGGCTTTAGTGTGCTTTTAAATTTCTTAAGTGCGGATTTAAGTGGAATTTATTTAGATGTGTGCAAAGACAGATTGTATTGTAATGCAAAAGATGACACAAAGAGAGTAAGTGCGCAAAGTGCCATGGTGTTAATAGCTAGAAAACTTTTTGCGCTTTTAGCTCCAAGTTTAACTTACACCATAGATGAAGCTTTAGAGCATGCAAATGTGGCTATTAAAGAAAATGCTAAAGATGTGTTTGATTTGGTATTAAAAAATGGCTTTGATTATGAGTATAAAATCGAGGATGAATTATTTATAAAATCAAGAGAAAAATTCTTTGAGCTTGTAGATGTATTAAAAAAAGACAAAATCATCAAATCAACTCTAGAGTTAAGTTTACAAACAAGTGCAAATGAGCTTTTGAGTGAAGATATTGAAGAAGTAGCTGATTGGTTTATGGTAAGCTCAGTAGAAAGCTTAGATGATAAAGAAGCTTTGAGTGAGTTTAAAATAGATGATCATAGTTTTAAAATCGTGCGTTCTTCGTTACACAAGTGCCCAAGATGTTGGAAGTTTTTAGCAAAAGAAGAAGAATGCTTATGTCCAAGATGTAATAGTGTGGAAAAAGCAAAAAATGTTTGAGCAAGCTTTACCTTTTAGCGTGGTAGTGATTACTTTATTGAGCTTTTTATTTATCACGCTTTTTTTGTTTTATTTGGTTAAAAAATTTAAGGATAAATAATGGTAACTTTAAAAGAAGCTTTGAAATTTTCAAATGAAGAATTAGAAAATCTAAAAAAAGAATTAAATGAAAAAGCACATCAGCAAAAGCATTTGGGTGCTTATGTGGAGCAGTTTTTAAATAAAGACTTAAACACTTCAGGTGCAGGTGTGCCAGTAGCTATAAAAGATAATATTAGTGTAAAAGATTGGGAGTTAACTTGTGGTTCTAAAATTTTACAAGGCTATGTAGCTCCTTATGATGCAAGTGCTATTGTAAATTTACGCAAAAATAATTTTGCTCCATTTGGAAGATGTAATATGGATGAGTTTGCTATGGGAAGTACGAGTGCGACTTCTTTTTATGGTAAGACTTTAAACCCGCTTGATAATACTAAAGTCCCAGGTGGAAGTAGTGGAGGGAGTGCTACTGCAGTTGCTGCGGGGATAGCTTTGGCAAGTTTGGGTTCAGATACAGGTGGTTCGGTAAGACAGCCTGCTGCATTTTGTGGTTGTGTTGGGTTTAAGCCAAGTTATGGAAGAGTTAGTAGGTATGGTTTAGCAGCGTATTCTTCAAGCCTTGATCAAATCGGAGTTTTAACGCAAAATGTTGAAGATGCTGCGATTTTATATGATGCTATTGCAGGTTATGATGAAAAAGATAGCACAAGTGCAAACATAGCTTTTGAACCAACCGCGCCAAAACTAAATGCAAATAAAAAGCTAAAAATAGCTGTGATTAAAAACTATGTAGAGCAAACTAATGATGATGTAAAACAAGCTTTATTAAAAACCATAGATATGTTAAAAGCAAATGGCCATGAGATTGTATATAAAGACTTAATGGATTCTACATTTGATGTTGCGGCTTATTATATCATAGCAGCGGCTGAAGCAAGTGCAAATTTAAGCCGTTATGATGGCGTAAGATATGGTAGAAGAAGTGAAAAATGTGACAATCTTAGCCAAATGTATGTAAATAGTAGAAGCGAGGGCTTTGGAGAAGAAGTAAAAAGAAGAATTTTGCTAGGAACCTTTGTTTTAAGTAGTGGGTATTATGATGCATACTATATCAAAGCACAAAAGGCTAGAAGATTTATCAAGCAAAAATATGAAGAAATTTTAAATGATTGTGATTTGATTTTTATGCCAGTTGCTCCAAGTGTTGCTTTTGGTTTTAACGATATAAAAACTCCGGTGCAAATGTATTTAGAAGATGTATTTACTATTTCAGTGAATTTAGCAGGACTTGGTGGTATTAGTGTACCTGTAGGAAAAAATGAAAATGGACTTAATATCTCTGCTCAGCTTATATGTAAAGCTTATGATGAGCAAACTTTGTTAGATGGTGCTTTAAGCTTGGAAGAAATTATCAAAAACAAATAAAGGAAAAATTATGAAAATCATCAAACGCGCTTTGACTTTTGAAGATGTTTTGCTAGTTCCTCAATATTCTGAGGTTTTACCTAAAGAAGTAGATATCAAAACAAGGCTTACAAAAAATATCACTTTAAATATGCCTTTAATTTCAGCTGCTATGGATACAGTTACTGAGCATAGAGCCGCTATCATGATGGCAAGACTTGGTGGCATAGGGGTAATCCATAAAAATATGGACATAGCTTCACAAGTTAGAGAGATAAAAAGAGTTAAAAAAAGTGAAAGTGGCGTGATTATGGATCCTATTTATATAGGGCCTAAAGCAAGTGTTAAAGAAGCGCTAGAACTCATGGCTGAATATAGAATTTCAGGCGTTCCTGTGGTAGATGAGAATAAAACTCTAATAGGAATTTTAACTAATCGCGATTTAAGATTTGAAACTAACTTTGATAATTTAGTAGAAAATGTAATGACAAAAATGCCTTTAATCACTGCTAAAAAAGGCTCTACTTTAGATGATGCAGAAAGGATTTTCTCTACTAATAAGGTAGAAAAACTTCCTATTGTAGATGAAAATAATCACTTAGAAGGCTTAATCACTATAAAAGATTTAAAAAAGCGTAAAGAATATCCAAATTCAAATAAAGATGCCTATGGAAGATTAAGAGTGGCTGCAGCTGTGGGTGTGGGTCAGCTTGATCGTGTAAAGGCTTTAGTGGAAGCTGAAGTTGATGTTATAGTAATGGATAGTGCGCATGGGCATTCTAAAGGGATTATTGATACATTAAAAGCGATTAAAGCTGAGTTTAATGTAGATGTGATAGTAGGAAATGTTGCAAGTGCAAAAGCGGTTAAAGATTTATGTGAGGCAGGTGCGGATGCTATTAAGATAGGTATAGGACCTGGTAGTATTTGTACTACGCGTATTGTTTCAGGTGTGGGTGTGCCTCAAATTTCAGCTATAGATGAATGTGCGATAGAAGCAAGTAAATACGGCGTGCCAGTAATTGCTGATGGGGGTATAAAATATTCAGGCGATATCGCAAAAGCTATTGCAGCAGGTGCAAGTAGTGTGATGATAGGTTCACTTTTAGCAGGAACTGATGAGAGTCCAGGTGAGTTATTTACTTACCAAGGAAGACAATATAAGAGTTATCGTGGTATGGGAAGCTTAGGTGCTATGCAAAAAGGAAGTTCAGATAGATACTTCCAAGAAGGTACAGCTCAAGATAAACTTGTACCTGAGGGAATTGAAGGTAGGGTGCCTTATGTAGGAAGTATAAAAAGTGTAGTGCATCAACTTTTAGGTGGGCTTAGATCTTCTATGGGTTATGTAGGTGCAGTAGATATCAAAGCTTTCCAAGAAAGAGCTGAATTTGTAGAAATCACCGCAGCAGGGTTAAAAGAAAGCCATGTGCATGATGTAACTATCACTGCTGAAGCACCAAATTATAAGGTAAGTAATTAATGGAATTTGAAGATCACATCAAACAAGCCGAACTTTCTTTGGAAAAACTTAACGATAAAGATTTAGACCTTAAAACTTGTGTGGAAATTTATAAAGATGGTTTAAAAAGTATCAAACAAGCAAGAACTATGCTTGAAAATGCTAAATTAGAAATCGAGCAAGTAGATGAGTAGTGTTGTAGCTTTACAATTTCCCACTTTAGCTTTGAGTGAATCAAGGCTTGATTATTATCTAAAAGCTGCTAAGGAAAGTGGTGCAAATTTGGTGGTTTTGGGTGAGTATGTTTTAAATAGCTTTTTTAGTGAGCTAAAAACTATGCCAAAAAGTATGATCAAAGAACAAAGTCAAAGCAAAAAAGCAAGCTTGATAAAACTTGCTAAAAAATATGATTTAAACATCATTGCGCCTTTCATAAGTGTTGAAAATGATGGCTTAAAAAAATTATGCTTAAAAGTAGGCCCGCAAAATATAAAAGTATATGAACAACAAATTTTAATGCCTTATGCACACTGGAATGAAGAAAAATTTTTTAACAATAAAAAAACTGATAAGCTTAAACTTTTTACTTTCACACATGAGGGCTTAAAATGTGCTTTGCTTTTTGGCTTTGAAGCACATTTTGATATCTTTTGGCAAATGATCATGAAAAAAAAGATAGACTTAGTCATCATTCCTACGGCTAGTACTTTTGAAAGTAATCAAAGATGGCTAGAACTTTTAAAAACAAGAGCCTTTTTAAACTCAACAAGTATTTTAAGGGTTAATCGTATAGGTAATTTAAAGCAAGAAAATGAGTGGAAATTTTATGGAGATAGCTTTTTTATTAATGCTTTTGGCGAAGTGCAAGAGCAACTTGGCGATCAAGAAGAAATGCTTGTGGTAGAAGTTAGTAAAGCAAATGAAGCTAGAAATTTATGGGGTTTTGATAAGCTTGTGAAAAATTATGAAGAATAATCTTTTTAACAAGAGAATATTATTAAAGGAATATAATGAGAAAAATTTTATTACAAATTCTTTCTTTTAGTTTTATTTTTATGGGAATTTTTGCTTTAGTTAGGTTTTTGATGATAAAAAATTTAACTAATGAAAGTGAAAATAGCTTAATGGTATATGTATATGGACTAGGTCATGATATGAGAACCTTTAGTGCTATTTTTTTACCTTTATTTTTGTGTGGTTTATTTTCTTATATAAGTTTGGTTTTTAAGGATAGAAAATATCATGCTACGGGGGGGGGTAATCGCTAAATTTTATATTTATCTTTCTAGTTTTTATGTAGCTTTTATAGCTTTTGTTGTTTTAATTTCTGCGTTTATACATTATTATTACTTTCAACTTTATGCAAGCAAAATTGATATTTTTATTTTTGGTTTAAAAGATGATAATACTAAGGCGATATTATCTATAGTTTTTTCTGATTATCCCATTATAAAAGCATTGTTATTAGCTGTAATTTTTAGTATATTTTGTTTTTATCTTAATATTAAAATTCTTAGCTTAAAATTAGAGACTATTAAGGTAAAGCTAGTATTTTTTGTTTTATTAAACATTTTACTAATTTATGCTTATGTTGTGGCATTAAGAGGGCATTTTACCTATAATGCACTAAGAGCTTCAAGTTATGAATTTAGCACTATAAAAGCTTTTAATGAAATTTCCACAAATCCTTTAATGGCTTTTTCATGGGCATATAAAGAGTATAAAAATCAACAAGAATTTAAAAGCGTAGATATAAAACAGCTTAATCAACTAGAAGAAAAGCTTTTTCCTATATTTGATACTACTTTAGCACATCAAAATCATGCTAAAAATCATATTTATATTAACATCATGGAAAGTTTTGGTTTAAATTTAGCTGAGTTTAGCACTGAAAAAATTAATCTTTTGGGAAATTTAAAAAAACATATTGAGCAAGATGTTATTTTTACTAGATTTTTATCCAGTGCAAACAACACCATAGAAAGTTTTAATCGTTTGGTTTTTTTAAGTCCAAATATTATTTCAAATGGATTGTATCAAAAAGAAAAATTAGCCTTTACGCCTTTGCAAATTTATAAAAATGCAGGGTATAAAATAGTTTTTGTTTATAGTGGTAATGCTTCTTGGTATAATCTTGGAAATTATTTTAAAAATCAAGGTGTAGATGAAATCATAGATGAAAATACACTGATGCAAGATTTTCCACAAGCTAAAAAAACAAAACACAAATACGGTACAGCTGATGAGTTTATGTATAAAAAAATATATTCAATATTTGAAAATGCTAAAAATCCTACGCTAGTTATTTCTCTTAGTATTTCTACTCATAGACCTTATATACACAAAAGCAAAACACAACTTATTGATGAGAATGCTTTAGATGAAAAGATATTAAATCAATTTATTATCAGTGATTCTATAGGTGCTTTAAATGCTTATGCGTATGCAAATGATGAATTTGGAAAATTTTTAGATCGCATAAAAGAAAGTAGTTTTAGGGAAAATATTATTGTTGCTGCTACGGGTGATCATAGATTTAGAGATATTAAGATGGATATTAAATCCCAAAAAGCTTTTGCTTGTAGTGTGCCTTTTTATTTATATATTCCAAAGTATTTAAAAAATGATATTTATTATGATAAAAATCGTGTAGGTTCGCATAAGGATATTTTTCCAACACTTTATAGTCTTACTCTTAGCAATACAAAATATTTAAGTTTAGGAGGAAGAAATATGTTAGCACCTATAAAAAATGAAAAGTTAGAATTTGGTTTTAATGAGCTTGTTTGGATTGATCAAAATGGAGTGTATAGTGGAGATAATGGTTATTATTTTGAAAATAATACTAGTATAAAAGATACAAATAAAGCTTTTGAGCTAGATTTATATCATAAAAAATTTTCAAAAAATTATAAAGAGTTGTTTCAAAAGCAATTAAATTATAGACTAGTCAATCTCAAAACATCAAATGATAGTGATTAGATTTTATCTCTAAGGGCTTTTTATATTTTATTTTTAGTAAATAAATGATAGAATTTTGCCTTAAATTTTCAAAAAATTTGAGGCAAGAATGCAAAAAATTCATTTTATAGGTATAGGTGGTATTGGAATTTCAGCTTTGGCGAGATTTTTAAAAGAACAAGGCTTTAAGATTAGTGGTTCTGATATCAAAGAAAGTAAAATCACAAAAGAATTAGAAAAAGAAGGTATAGATATAAAAATTCCTCATCATAAAGACAATGTTAAAGATGTGGATTTAGTGGTGTATTCAGCTGCTATCAAAGAAGACAATGAAGAATTAATCAGCGCAAAAAAACAAAACATCACAACACTTTCAAGAAAAGAAGCCTTGCCTATGATTTTAAAAGACAAAAGAGTTTTTGCAGTTGCGGGAGCTCATGGTAAAAGTACAACTTCAAGCATTTTAGCAAGCTTGATAGAAGCTTCTGTGATTATTGGTGCGGTGCTAAAAGAAAGTGGCACTAATATGCTTTATAAAGAAAGCGAAAATCTCATCTTTGAAGCTGATGAGAGTGACAGTTCTTTTTTGAACTCAAATCCTTATTTAGCTATAGTGACTAATGTTGAAGCAGAACATTTAGATCATTATGGAAACGATCTTGCAAGATTACACAAAGCTTATGAAGACTTTTTGCGTTTGTCTAAAATTCAAGTGATTAATGCTGAAGATGAGTTTTTATCAAGTTTAAATTTAAATAATGCAAAAAAGCTTTATCCAAGTAAAGATATCGCTAATATTTACATGAAAGTAGAAAATTTTAAGCCAAAAACCTATTTTACACTTAAAGATTTAGGCGAATTTAGTGTTTTTGGTATGGGTGAGCATGTAGCGATGGACGCTGCTTTAGCTATTTTGGCTGCGAGTGAATTTATAAATATAGAAGAGCTAAAAACTAAGCTTTTAAAATATCAAGGGATTAAAAAAAGATTTGATATTTTATTTGCAAATGAAAATATGGCTTTGATTGATGATTATGGACACCATCCAACAGAAATCAAAACAACACTTAAAGCAGCAAGTGAGTATGCAAGGCTAGCTGGATATGAAAAAATCATAGCTATTTTTGAGCCTCATCGTTATACACGTTTAAGCGCAAATATAGAGTATTTTAGCGAGGTTTTAGCAAATGTTGATGAGCTTTATATTTTACCTGTGTATGCAGCAGGGGAAGCTAAAATAGAAATTAATATGCAAAAATACTTTCCAAAAGCTAAATTTATAAAAGAAATTAAAAGAGAAGAAAGCGCTATTTATCTTGATGATGAGTTGATTGAAAATGGTTTGGTAATTGGCTTTGGTGCGGGAGATATAAGCACAAAGCTTAGGGGAAAGTATGTTTAAGATTTTTTTATATATCTTAGCTTTTTTTGCGATTTTGCTTTTTTTCATTTTTTTGCGTAAAAAAATAGGCAAGATTAGTAATTATCTTTTGATTTTAGTGTTGATTTTAATGATTGCTTTTGCGATTAAATTTGAGCTAAGTGCTACAAGAAGTGGTGTTTTAAAAAAAGAAACACTCAATGCATTTTTACAAGGACAAAGTCTAATTTGCAAAGATGTTAATATCACTAAAGAGTATTTTAACTTTGAGCATGGAACGCAAAGTTTTATTTCAAATGGTAAAAATAAACAATTTAAAGCCTATGTTTTTGATATAAAAGATTGCAAGGTAGATAAATAATGCAAGAGCAATTTTTTAAAAAGCTAGATTTAGATGGCTATATAGAAGACTTTAGGGGACTTTTTGCAAGAGATAAAGAAATTTTTTTACAAGGTGATAGCAAGCTTCATTATAAAAGGATCAATGAGCTTTCGCTGATTGATTTTAATCCTCCACCTATGATAGAAGAGTTAAATAGTGCTTTAACTCATCTTAGCAAGCAAGGAATTTTACATTTAAGTCAAAGTTTTGAATTTATTAAAATCTGTATGTATTTTAGATACTTAAAGGATTTAAAATTTGAAGAAAGTTTAAAAGAATGGCTTTTAAAAATAGAAATTCCACAAACTATTTTAGAGCTTTTTGAGTATTTTGATGAAAAGGGTGAGATTAAAGAAAGTGTTGATGAAAGACTTGTTAATCTAAATTTAGCTCTAAAAATGAAAAAAGAAAGCTTGGTGGGTGAGTTTAAAAAACTTACCTATACTAAAAATCTTAGCGCTTATTTAATTGATACGCAAATTCATCTTATCAATGGTATGGAAACTTTGCTTTTACGTGGCGGGTTTAATCATGTCTTAAAAGCAAAAATCATAGGTAGAAGTAGCGGCGGTGGATTTTATGTGGTGCCTTTAAGTGTAGAAAAAATCCAAAGTCAAATAGATGAAATCAAAGATGCCAAAGAAGAAATTTTTTATGAGTATGCTAAAAAAATCAGTTTGATTTTTTATAAAAATTTGATGTTTTTGAAATTTATCAATAATGCTTTTGATTTATTTGATCATTATAGTGCTAGAGTTTTGATGGCTAAAAAACATGATTATGAGTTTGTTTTAGCTGATAGTTCTAATAATTTAAGCTTATATAACTTTGCACATCCGGCTTTAAAAAATGCAAAAAGTGTTAATATAGAGTTTAATAAAAAAGTTTTAATCATCACAGGTGTAAATGCAGGTGGTAAATCTATGCTTTTAAAAGGAATTTTAAGTGCAGCTTTACTTGCAAAGCATTTGCTTCCTATGAAAATTAACGCACAAAAAAGCCAAATAGGAAATTTCAAAGAATTTGATGCGATTTTAGAAGATCCACAAAATGTAAAAAATGATATTTCTACTTTTGCAGGAAGAATGTTGCATTTTTCTAAGCTTTTGGGTAAGAAAAATGTTTTATTAGGGGTTGATGAGATAGAGCTTGGGACAGATTTTGAAGAAGCTGCGTGTTTATATACTGAGCTTATTTCTAAGCTTTTAGAGCAAGATAATAAAATCATCATCACAACTCACCACAAACGCCTTGCTATGCTTTTGGCGAAAAATTCACAAGTAGAACTCATCGCTGCTTTGTATGATGAGGAATTATCACGCCCAAAATATGAGTTTTTAAAAGGCACCATAGGTAAATCTTATGCATTTGAAACAGCTTTAAGATATGGCATAAGTGCAAATTTAGTGCAAAATGCTAAAAAGCTATATGGAGAAGATAAAGAAAATTTAGAAGAAATGGTAAGTAAAAATATCAATCTTGAACTTTCTTTACGCAAGAAAAATGAAGAGCTTGAGAAAAAAGAAGCTAAGGTAGATGAAATTTTACTTTCACTTAAAGATCAAAAAGAAAAAAATGAGCAAGAATTTAAAAAGCTTATTTCTAATTTAGAATTTAAATATCACAAAGCCATAGAAGAAGCTAAAAAAACAATAAATCTAAAAGACATTAAAGAAAAACAAAGAAGTTTAAACAAAGCCAATGAACTTAAAAAAAGCATTGTTTTACCAAGTATGGAGCAAAATGAAGAACTTAGAGTTGGGGATTTTGTAAAATATGAAAAAATCAAAGGTAAAATCACTGCAATTTCAAAAAATGATGCGATGATTCAAAGCGATGGTTTAAGTTTGCGTGTGCCTTTAAAGCTTCTTAAAAAAAGTAATCAAACCCCAACGCAAAAGGTAAAATCAAGTGTTAATATAACCCGTCCAAGTGCTTTAAATATGACTTTAGATTTACACGGCTTAAGAAGTGATGAGGCACTTGAAAGATTAGATAAATTTATCTCTGATGCCTTGATAGTGGGTTTTGATGAGGTGATAGTTTATCATGGTATAGGTACAGGAAAATTAGCTTTTGCGGTAAAAGAGTTTTTAAAAGCTCACAAAAGTGTAAAAAGCTTTAATGATGCTCCGATTAATCAAGGTGGTTTTGGTGCTAAGGTGGTTAAGCTTTAAGTAAAATTATAGTAAAACCTTTAAAATAATAATGAGGTTTATTAAATGAAACAAGTGATGATTTTAAGTGGAGCAGGTTTATCCGCTCCAAGTGGTATAAAGACTTTTAGAGCTAGTGGTGGATTATGGGAAGAACATGATGTGATGGAAGTTTGCTCAGCAACTGGCTTTAGAAAAAATCCTAAAAAAGTTTTGGAATTTTATAATAAAAGAAGAAAAGAACTAGCTGGTGTCAAGCCAAACCATGCACATAAAATCATCGCTTTATTAAAACAAAAATTTCCAAAACAAATTAGCATTTTAACACAAAATGTAGATGATTTGTTAGAGCGAGCAGGTTGTGAAGAAGTGGTGCATTTGCATGGTTTTTTACCTGAACTTAGGTGTTTAGAGTGTGAAAATATTTTTAACATAGGCTATGAAAGTAGTGATGATAAAATTTGTCCTAAATGTCAAAGCAAAAGTGTAAGGCACAATATCGTGATGTTTGAAGAAATGGCGCCAAATTATAAAATTTTATATGAAAAATTGCAAAATTGTGATTTATTTGTATGTATAGGTACAAGCGGGCAGGTTTTACCGGTGGGAGAGTATGCAAGAGTATGTAAGCAAAGTATATTAAATAATCTTGATGAGGATAAATATTTAGAAAGTAATTTTACTAAAGTTTATATAGAAGATGTTTGCACGGCTATTGATAAAATCAAAATTGATATAGAAAAATTTCTTGGAAGCAAAATGCTAGAAGTAATCTTACAAGGTATAGTTTTAGGTATGGGTGTGTCTGTGCCTTTTGGGCCTGTGAATATTTTGATCTTAAATACTGCTTTATCTTCTTTTAAAAATGCTTTTTGCGTTGGGCTTGGTGCTTTAAGTGCTGATATACTTTTTTTGATTTTGATTAATCTTGGGCTTTTAAGCTTTGCAAATAATGAATTTTTTTATAAAATACTAGCAGTTTTTGGCTTTTTCTTTTTGAGTTTTATGGTGTTTTTAATGCTAAGAAAAACAAGAAAAGTCGATCTTAATAAAATAAATAAAACTCATCCTTTAAAAGGTTTTAGTAAAGGATTTTTTTTAAATGTTACAAATCCTTATGTTATAGGTTTTTGGGTGAGTGTAGCAGGACTTAGCATGCAGAGTAAAAACTCTTTTGCCTTGCTTTTTGGTTTGGTGGGTTTTATTGTGTTTTGGATTTTTACTTTATCGTTTTTTGTGTCTAAATTTAAAGCCCTTGTAAAAAACAAACATATATTTTATATCAATCTTTTTTCAGCATTTATTTTAGAGTATTTTGCTCTTTCTATGCTGTATAAAGCTTTTATAGGATAAAACATGCAAGTAGTTGAAATTTTTAAAGAATTGAGCAAATTTAAATCCATCACCCCAGATGATGATGGAGCGTTAAATTATATCGCAGTGGAGTTAAGTGATTTTGAAGCTTTTTTTATAGAAAAAGAAGGTGTGAAAAATCTTTTGCTGACTAAAAAATTTAGTGATGATGGCGAGCATTTGGCTTTTGGCGGGCATGTGGATGTAGTGCCTGCAGGAGAGGGTTGGAGTAGCGATCCTTTTGAGCCTTTAGAAAAAGATGGGTTTATTTATGTAAGAGGTGCACAAGATATGAAAAGTGGCGTGGCTGCTTTTATGTGTGCGGTTAAGGAAGTAGAAAATTTTAAAGGAAGAATTTCGCTGATTTTAACAAGTGATGAAGAAGGCGAGGCTAAATTTGGCACGCTTGAAGTGCTTAAATTTATGCAAGAAAAAGATATGCTACCTGATTTTGCTGTGGTTGCTGAGCCAACTTGTGATAAAAAATTTGGAGATAGTATTAAAATAGGGCGTCGTGGCTCTATCAATGCAAAATTACTCATCAAAGGTAAGCAAGGCCATGTAGCATACCCGCAAAAATGCATTAATCCTGTGCATAATTTTGCTTCGGCTTTGAAATTTTTAGCAGGATTTGATCTTGATCCAGGTGATGAGGTATTTGCACCATCTAAAATTGTCATTACTGATATACGCGGTGGTATGGAAGTGTGCAATGTAACCCCAAATGATTTAAAATTGATGTTTAATGTAAGAAATTCTCCACAAACTAGCTTAGAAGATGTAAAAGCTTATGTAGAAAAGACTTGCGAAGGGCTTGATTATGAGTTGTGTTTGAATCAAAGTTCAAAGCCTTTTTTAACACAAAGTGATTCTAAAATTGTACAAAAACTAAATGAGAGCGTACAAAAAATTACCCAAATAGTGCCAGAACTTAACACCAAAGGTGGCACAAGCGATGCAAGATATTTTGCTGAGTTTGGTGTGAAAGTAGTAGAATTTGGCGTGTGTAATGATAGAATTCATGCTATTGATGAAAGAGTGAGTATAGAAGAGCTTGAAAAATTGTATTTAGTTTTTAAAGATTTATTAGAGAATTTTAACTAGGAAAAAACATGGATATAATAGGAATTTAGAGTAGCCTCTCATTTAAGAGTACCTTGCAGCTACCGGCAAGTTAGCCCTCTAAACTTCTAAAATTATATCATTAATTTTTTAAAATGGAATTAATAGGAAGTAAAATGTCTTTTGAGCTTGATGTAAGTAGCTATGAAAAAATAGAAAAGCTATTTATCAATTTTAAATTAAAATGTGATTTTAAATTTAGAATGATAAAAGGGATCAATGTTTTGCATTTTGGATATTTGTGGGGAGCTTGCAAAGAAGCACAAAAGATTTTAGAAAAAAATCAAAAATGCGAAGATTTGTTTAAGCTAATTATGAAAATTTATTCCAAAAGACGCAAAAATCATCAAGCAAATTTTTTACTTTTACAATGTTATGAAAATGCTCTAAGAAGTACTTTAGCAGTAAAAATAGCAAATTTGTATAATAAGTTAGATGATGATTGGTTTAAATCTAGTGAAGAAGTTTTTAATCCTGCTTTGAAAAATCTTTTAAAAAAAGTTAAAAAGAGATGTCGAAAAATAGATGAATATAATAGCACTTGGCAAATTTTTGATGATTTTTGTTTGATTGATTTAGAAGAGATATTGATAGATCATTGGAGTGAATTTGCTTATATATTTAAAGATAAAAAAATATATAAAAATCAAGTCTTACCAAGTTTTGGCACCAAAGAACATCTTAAGACAAAACTAAGTCAAATAAGAAAAGCTAGAAATGAAACCTATCATAATAAACCTACAAAAATAAAATTTAAAAAAGATTTGGAAATTTTACTTTTGAGACTTGGTTATAATTTAGAAGATGCTATTGATATTGGAGAGGTAAAAGAAGCTATTATTTTAAGATTTAATTATAATAATGCAAGCGAGTAAGTATTTTAAGTAAAATAAATAAAGGTTTTAAATGATTATCAATGGACAAAAGCTTGAGTTAAAAGAGCTTAGATTTATGGATTATGTTAAAGAAAAGCAATTAAAAATAGAATTTATCGCCTTAGAATTAAACGGAGAAATTATCCCAAGGGATAAATTTGAAAATTTAATTTTGAAAGAAAATGATAAAGTAGAGATTGTTACTTTTGTGGGTGGTGGTTGATGAGAATTAAATTTAATGGTAGTGTGATAGACACACATTTTAAAAACACTTTGGAATTTTTTCAAAATGTGAGTAAAAATGAAAATGATGTGTGGATAGTCAATGGTTTTGCGACAAAAGAAAGTTTGGAGCTAAAAGAAAATGATGAACTTTTTTGTATAGAAAAAAATACTTTACCCCCATATGAAGCTCTTGATGCGATGATGAGGGCAAGACATACTCCAAAGCTTCATGATAAACTTAAAAAGGCAAGTGTAGCAGTGTGTGGGCTTGGTGGGCTTGGCTCGCATATAGCTATAAATTTAGCAAGAAGTGGGGTTGGTAGGCTTCATTTGATTGATTTTGATGTAGTGGAGCCAAGTAACCTTAACCGCCAAGCTTACATGGTGGAAGATTTGGGTAAATTTAAGGCTGAAGCTTTAAAAGATCAAATTAGTAAGATTAATCCTTTTATAGAAGTATTTGCACAAGTTTTAAAAATAGAAAAAGAAAATATGGCTGAACTTTTTATAAATGATGATATGGTTTGTGAAGCCTTTGACAGTGCAAAATACAAAGCCCTTTTAGCGCAAAATTTTCACCAACACTATCCTCAAAAAACATTAATTTGTGCTTCTGGTTTAGCAGGATATGGCGATAGCAACAGCATACAAACAAGAAAAATCGCAAAAAACTTTTATGTTTGCGGTGATTTAAAAAATGAGGCAAAAGTAGGCAATGGACTTATGGCACCGCGTGTAAATATTTGCGCAGGACATCAAGCAAATTTAGTTTTAGAACTTTTAGCGAGTGAGTAATGGAAAAATTAAAAATAGGAAAATATGAATTTAATTCTAGGTTTATTCTAGGTTCTGGGAAATTTTCTTTTGAGCTTATAAAATCAGCCATTGAAGAAGCAAAAGTTGAGATTATTACCTTAGCTTTGCGTAGGGTAAATGATAAAGGCATAGAAAATATACTTGATTTTATCCCAAAGCACATTAAGCTTTTACCAAATACTTCAGGTGCAAGAAATGCCAATGAGGCATTGCGTATAGCAAGACTTGCAAGAGAGCTTGGCTGTGGAGATATGATTAAGGTTGAAGTAATTAGCGATAGTAAATATTTATTACCGGATAATTATGAAAGTATAAAAGCAGTGGAACTTTTAGCAAATGAGGGTTTTACGCCTTTGGTTTATATGTATCCTGATTTATATGCAGCACGTGCTATGGCTAGTGTGGGAGCTGCTGCTATAATGCCTCTTGGAGCACCTATAGGAAGTAATAAAGGCTTAAAAACTAAAGAATTTATACAAATTTTGCTTAACGAAATTAGCTTGCCTATTATAGTTGATGCAGGCATAGGAAATCCCGCACAAGCTTGCGAAGCCATGCAAATGGGAGTAAGTGCAGTGATGGCAAATACTGCCATAGCTCAAGCTAAAGATGTAGCAAAAATGGCAAAGGCTTTTGCTTTGGCTATAGAGGCAGGACATAATGCGTATTTAGCAGGCATAGCAAATGAAAGCATGCCAAGTGCAAGCTCGCCTTTGAGTGGTTTTTTAAGAGATTAAAATGCAAAAATATCCTCATATGCAAAGTATTGAAAGTGAAATTTTAACTAAGGTTTTAAAAGAAGTTGAAAATTTTGATGAAAGTAAATTTAGCGCTTTTGATGTAAAACAAGCTTTAGCTAAAGATTATCTTAACTTAGATGATTTAAAAGCTTTGCTTTCAAGCACAGCAGAAGATTTTATAGAAGATTTAGCACAAAAATCAAGCAAGATTACTCAAAAATATTTTGGAAATTCCATTTCGCTTTTTACACCTTTATATCTTTCTAATTTTTGCAATAGCAAATGTACTTATTGTGGATTTCAAAAAGGAAATAATATTAAAAGAGCTAAGTTAAATGAGGCTGAAATTTACAAAGAAATGCAAGAAATTAAAAAAAGTGGTTTGGAAGAAATTTTACTCTTAACAGGTGAGGGCAGGGAATATGCTAGTGTAGAATATCTTGCCAAAGCTTGTGAGATAGCAAAAGAGTATTTTAAGGTCGTTGGGATTGAAGTTTATCCTATGAATGTTGATGAATATGCATTGCTTCATGAAAAGGGTTGTGAATATGTAAGTGTTTATCAAGAAACTTATAATCAAAAAACTTATTCTAAAATTCATATTGAAGGTGAAAAAAGTGTATTTGAGTATCGTTTTCATGCGCAAGAGCGAGCATTAAAAGCGGGTATGAGAGGGGTTGCTTTTGGAGCTTTACTTGGTATAGATGATTTTAGAAAAGATGCTTTTGCTACGGCTTTGCATGCGTATATTTTACAGCAAAAATACCCTCATGCTGAAATAGCTTTATCTATCCCTAGATTAAGACCTATTATCAATAATAAAAAAATTCATCCAAAAGATGTAAGCGAAACAAGACTTTTACAGGTTTTATGTGCTTATAGATTGTTTTTGCCTTTTGCTAGCATTACTATTTCTACGCGTGAAAGAGCAGGGTTTAGAGATGGGGTTATTAAACTTGGAGCTACTAAAATGAGTGCAGGTGTGAGCGTGGGGGTAGGTGAGCATCAAGGCGATAAAAAAGGTGATGATCAGTTTCAAATTAGTGATATGCGTAGTGTTGATGAGGTTTTAGCTATGTTAAAAAATGCAAATTTACAAGCTATAATGAGCGATAGTATTTATGTGGGATAAAAAAATCATTGCTATTAGTGATAGTCAAAATACCCAAGGAGATTTTTTAAATTTTATTGAAAAACTAAGCCAAAGTAGTATTGATGCTTTAGTGCTTAGAGAAAAACATTTAGATGAGTTAGAATATACTAAATTAGCCAAAGAAGTATTAAAAATTTTTAATAAAACTCAAAAGATTTGCTTTTTGCATTATTATTATGAAGCTTGTTTGAAATTAAATCATCAATTTTTTCACGCTCCTTTATTTGTTTTACAAAAATACCCACAAAGCTATAAAAAATTTGAGCTTTTGGGTACTTCCATCCATTCTAAAGAAGAATTAGATTTGGCTTATAAGCTTAAAGTAAGTCATGCTTTTTTTGGGCATGTATTTGAAAGTTCTTGTAAGGCTGATTTAACACCAAAGGGTATAAAAAATTTAAATGATTTGTTAAAAGTTTCAAAAATACCCATTTATGCCATAGGTGGTATAAATACTCAAACTATAAACCACTTAAAAGATTTAAATTTGGCAGGTGTGTGCATAAGAGAAGCTTTGTATAAAAGCGAAAATGTAAAAAAATATATTTTAAGATGTAAAGATCTTTTAGTCCAAAAGGACTAAAAGATTATAACCAAAAGAAATAAGCAATTATTGCAAGACTAATTGAGCAGAATACATTTAGTATAATTCCTACTCTTACCATTTCTTGTTGTTTGATATGACCAGTACCAAAAACTATAGCATTTGGTGGTGTAGCAACTGGTAGCATGAAAGCACAAGAAGCACCGATTGCAATGATTAAAGCAAGTCCTAAAGCAGGAACACCTAAAGTATCTGCTATAGAGATAAACAAAGGCACAAGTAAGGCTGCTGAAGCAGTGTTTGAGGTAAATTCTGTTAAAAATACTATAAAAAAGGCTACGATTAAACCTATAACAAATAAATGTCCATTTTCTATAAATGAAATGATAGTATCAGCCATAACCTTGCTAGCACCTGAATCTTTTAGCACCACACTTAGAGTAATACCTCCACCAAAGAGCATTAATACACCCCAATCAGTATTTTTTTGTATATTTTTCCAATCAATTACCTTAAAAGCACATACTAAAACAGCAGCTAATAAAGCAATAATTGCATCAAGATTTGCTATTTTATGTCCAAAAACACTCGTGATGATAGGACCTATATTGCCACTAAAAATCCAAGATAGAGCAACCACTAAAAAGATTATTAAAGTGATGATTCTAGGTCTTGTAAGCTCTATATTTTCAGTGTGTAAATCAACTTGTAGATTAAATTTAGGTTTAAACATAAAATACAAAATTAAAATCATTGCAGGTAAGAAGATTAAAACAATAGGAATACCATATTTTAACCATTGTGCAAAACTAATGTGTAATTGAGTAGCAACGATAGCATTTGGTGGAGTTCCTACTATAGTGCCTATACCACCTATACTCGCGCTAAAAGCTATACCTAAAAGGATAAAAACATAAGTGTTTCTATCTTTTTCTGGGTCAAGTGAAGCTAACATACCTATAGCAAGCGGAAGCATCATGGCAGCTGTTGCAGTATTACTCATCCACATGGATAAAAACGCAGTGGTAATAAAAATATACAAACTAGAAAGGCCTAAATGTCCTTTTGCTAGGGTTAAAATTTTATGTGCAATTAGCTTATCTAGTTTTTGATGATGCATAGCTGCAGCTAAAGCAAAACCACCAAAAAATAAAAAGATATTTGAATCAGCAAAGCCGGTTAAAGCTTTAGCAGTAGGTAATAATCCTAAGATGGCTGCTAAAACAGGCACTAAAATAGCTGTAATAGTAACATGTAAAGCTTCGCTAAGCCATAAAATAGCAATAAAAACTAACAATGATAAACCTTGATTTACTTTAGTTTCGCCAAAAGGGGAGAAATAAAGCAAAGCGATAAATAACACCAAATCAGCAACGACTATGAGTGTTTTTGTATTTGAACTCATTTTTAATAACTCCTTTTAAATATTGTAGTTTTGTAACATATTCTAAATGAATTTTCTTTTAAATGTCAATTTTTATATAAATTTTTTTATATAAAACTTTTCTTGTGTGAAAAAAAGTAAGTTTTAGTAAAATTTATTTGTTTTTGGTATAATTTTTGCTAATTAAAAATCATCTATAAATAAAGATGATTCTAAGGAAAGAACATGTTTAAAAAAATATTTATATTGACTCTAGCTTTATTTTTTAGTGCTTGTGCCATAAATTCTAAAAATCAAGGTGTAGCTAAGGTTAATGAAGTTATAAAAATTCAAGCACAATGTTATAACCCTTCTAGTCCTAAAGCCTATGAAGCAAAAATTAAAGGTCTTGTATATATTAGTGATATAGGGCTTAAGTATTGTGCAAATAAAAGAACGCTTGATAAAAGTGTTTCTTTGAAAAAAGTTTATATTCATAGAGTGTATGATTTAAATGAGAACTTAAAATATTCTTCTTCTAATGGAAATAATTATTATATTAATGAGAATTTTAACTACTATTTTTATGTGTTTTTAAAAGAAGAATTAGAAAATAGAGGTATAGTGGTGGTTGAAAATACACAAGATTCTCCTTATGTTTTAAAAGTGGATTTAAGTTTTAATGATTTTTATTCTAAATTTGATTCTAATTCTTTATTTTCAATTATTGCTAGTCAGCTAACATTAAAAGATATTAATACTAACAAAACTATTAATATTAAAACTAAACAAGAAGTTAAAGGTTTTTATAATATAAAAGATTTACCTTTCTTCACTCAGCTTCTTATAAAACAAGTGGCTAATAAATCCGCAGATATCATTAGCTCTTTGTGAGGTGTTTTAACTGCCATGGATTTTCCTTTGCGAGCTTTTGTCCAGCTTGCAAGGAAGAGCTTTTAGAATATTCTTTGGGTATAAGAGAGCTTGATAAAGGTTTTAAAGTTTATTATTTTTATCAATATGAACAAATTAAACATCTAATTTATTTTAAACACAAATTTCAAGGATATTTTGTTTTAAATGCGCTTGCAAAATTAAGCTTTGCCAAATTTAAAGATTTTTTTCAACCCTCTTGTGAAATTAACGCCATAGCCTTAGATGATAAAACATATAAAAACTACTCTCATACTGCTATTTTAACCAAACATTTAAAAACTCAATTTATAAAACCTATGTATTGCACCTTACAAGCTAATTCAGAATTTAAATATAGTGGAAAAAGTTTGCAATTTCGTAAAGATAATAAAAGATCTTATAAGCTTTTAAAGCATCCAAAATACCCTGTAATTTTAATAGATGATGTGGTAACTACGGGTTTAAGTTTGCTTGAAGCAAAAGAGTTTTTAGAAAAAAATAATATCGAAGTACTTTTTGCTTTAGTTTTAGCTAATGCAAAATTTGATACAATATAGGCATTAATTTTAAGGATTTTTATGGAAAATATTTTTACTAAAGATTCAGATATTGAAAATATAGATATAGAAAGTTCTATAAAAAGTAGTTATTTAGATTATTCTATGAGTGTTATTATAGGTCGTGCCTTACCTGATGCTAGAGATGGGCTTAAACCTGTTCATAGAAGAATTTTATATGCTATGAATGATTTAGGTGTTGGAAGTCGTAGTGCGTATAAAAAATCAGCACGTATAGTGGGTGATGTAATCGGTAAATACCATCCACATGGTGATACAGCTGTATATGATGCTTTAGTAAGAATGGCGCAAGATTTTTCTATGCGTTATCCAAGCGTAGATGGGCAAGGAAACTTTGGTTCTATTGATGGTGATGGCGCTGCTGCAATGCGTTATACTGAAGCTAGAATGACAATTTTAGCTGAAGAACTTTTGCGTGATATAGAAAAAGATACGGTTGATTTTATACCAAATTATGATGATTCTATGAGTGAACCTGATGTTTTACCTGCTAGGGTGCCAAATTTATTACTTAATGGTTCAAGTGGTATTGCAGTAGGTATGGCTACTAATATTCCTCCGCATAGTTTAAATGAGCTTATTGATGGTTTGCTTTATTTAATTGATAATAAAAATGCAAGCTTAGAAGAAATCATGCAATTTATCAAAGGCCCTGATTTTCCAACCGGTGGTATTATCTTTGGTAAAAAGGGTATTATAGAAGCTTACCGCACAGGTCGTGGTAGGGTAAAAGTAAGAGCAAAAACCCATATTGAAAAAAGAGCTAATAAAGATATTATTGTAATAGATGAACTTCCTTATCAAACTAATAAAGCAAGATTGATAGAGCAAATTGCTGAACTTGCTAAAGAAAAACAAATCGAAGGTATTGCTGAAGTTAGAGATGAGAGTGATAGAGAAGGAATTCGCGTGGTGATTGAGCTAAAGCGCGATGCTATGAGTGAGATTGTGTTAAATAATCTTTTTAAATCTACCACTATGGAAAGCACTTTTGGTGTGATTATGCTTGCTATACACAATAAAGAACCAAAAGTTTTTTCTTTAATTGAACTTTTAAATTTATTCTTAAATCATAGAAAAACTGTAATTATTAGAAGAACTATTTATGAGTTGCAAAAAGCTAGAGCTAGAGCGCATATTTTAGAAGGTTTAAAAATTGCTCTAGATAATATTGATGAAGTGATAGCTTTGATTAAAAACTCTCCTGATAACCCAACGGCTAAAAATTTATTAATGCAAAAATTTGGCCTAAGCGAGCTTCAATCTAATGCTATTTTAGATATGAAGTTAGGCCGTTTAACAGGGCTTGAGAGAGAAAAGATTGACAATGAATTAAGAGAATTATTAGCAGAAATTGAAAGACTTGATCAAATTTTAAAAAGTGAAACTTTGCTTGAAAATTTAATCAAAGATGAATTAAAAGAAATTAGAACCAAATTTGATGTACCAAGAATCACTCAAATTGAAGATGATTATGATGATATTGATATAGAAGATTTAATACCAAATGAAAATATGGTAGTTACCATTACTCATCGTGGTTATATTAAGCGTGTTCCAAGCAAGCAATATGAAAAACAAAAACGTGGTGGTAAAGGTAAGGTTGCAGTTACAACTTATGATGATGATTTTATTGAAAGCTTCTTTACAGCAAACACACATGATACTTTGATGTTTGTTACTGATCGTGGGCAGCTTTACTGGCTTAAAGTTTATAAAATTCCTGAAGGAAGTAGAACTGCTAAAGGTAAAGCTGTGGTTAATCTCATTAATCTACAAGCAGATGAAAAAATCATGGCAATTATCCCAACTACTGATTTTGATGAAAGTAAATCATTGTGTTTCTTTACGAAAAATGGTATTGTAAAACGCACAAATTTAAGTGAATATCAAAATATTAGAAGCGTGGGTGTAAAAGCGATTAATCTAGATGAAAATGATGAGCTTGTTACTGCAATTATCGTAGCAAGAGATGAAAGCGAAACGCAAGAGCAAAATTATGAAGAAAATTTAGAAAATGAAATGCTTGAACCTAATGAAGAACTTGAAAATGTTAGCGGTAAAATGCTTTTTGCAGTTACTAAAAAAGGTATGTGTATTAAATTCCCGCTTGCTAAAGTTAGAGAGATTGGTCGTGTAAGTAGAGGGGTAACTGCGATTAAATTTAAAGAAAAAGATGATGAGGTTGTGGGTGCTGTTGTTATAGAAAATGACGCTCAAGAAATCTTAAGCGTAAGCGCTAAAGGCATAGGCAAGCGTACTGATGCTGGAGAATATAGACTTCAAAGTAGAGGTGGTAAGGGTGTTATTTGTATGAAACTTACTGCTAAAACAAAAGACTTAATCGGTATAGTTATAGTTGATGAAAGTATGGATTTGATGGCATTAACAAGCAGTGGTAAGATGATACGTGTTGATATGCAAAGTATTAGAAAAGCAGGTAGAAATACAAGTGGTGTAATTGTTGTTAATGTTGAAAATGATGAGGTTGTAAGCATTGCTAAATGTCCTAAAGAAGAAGATGAGGAATTAGATGCTGAAACTAATATAGATTTAAATTTAGAATAGTAAAATTTTTTGGAATGCTTTTTGCTATTTTAATAAAATCAAATAAATTGAAGGTGTAAAAAATGAAAAAAGTTGTTTTTATGTTTTGTTTGGCTTTGGGTTTTAGTGCATGTGCGCTAGATCAAAGAGGTGTGAATCCAAATCAAACTCAAGCTGCTCAAGCTGCAAGTTCTGATGTTGTGGTTCAAAAAGTAGATAAAGATGATGTGCGTAATATCATTAGAGAAGAAAAAATGCTTGCAAATGATACAAGCACAGACAATGATCTAACTTTTACAGCGGTGGGTGAGGGTATTGCTCCTTTAAATACAGTTTCTGTTGGTCAAGCTTTGGCTTTGGCTAAAAGAGCAGCAATCACTGATGCTTATAGACAATTAGCTAGTAAGTTATATGGTGTAAGAGTTAATGGTAAAGATACAGTAAAAGATGCAATGCTTAAAAGTTCAACTATCACAGCGCAGGTAAATGGTTTGATTAAAAATGCAAGTGTGGTTGATCAAGATTTTAAAGATGGTCTTTATAGAGTAAATGTAGAACTTAAAATCGATGCTGACAAGTGGAAAGAATTGTTTGCTTATTAATCCTTATAATTTTTAATGCCACTGCCCAAGATGAATTTATATTTTGGGCAGAACTCTCTAATAAAAATTTTATCCTTTATCATCAAAATGAAACTATTTCTATAGCTATGACTAAAAGCAAAAAAAAGAATTTAGAATATGCTTGTGAGTTGGTATATACACCAAGTGATTTAAAATCTTTAATACGCAATGATTTTGGTATGGTAGATGAAGAGCAAATGACAAAGTTAGATAAATTTAACTTTTTAAATGCTCATAAAAATGATTTAATTGATTGCTTTTTTAATTCAAAAATAGATGTAAAAGATTTTGTAAAAAGTGAACAAGCAAGCGCACAAAGTGAAACTTATGTGAGAATTTTGCCTTTAAGATTTATAGTTGAATTTCACGATAATAGCGCCTTTGTATATTATCTTAAATAAATACAAAGCTAGCTTTTATAAAAATCAAGTTAAAATACTTAAAAAAATATTAAGAGTATAAAATGCAAAAAAGTATCCCTCGTTATTTATTATTTAAATATTTGCGTTTTGATAAAGATCAACCCTTTATCATGCTTTCAAAAATTTTAGCCTTTTTAGGTGTAAGCATAGGGCTTTGCGTGCTTTTAGTTGCAATGGCTATTATGAATGGTTTTGATAAAGAATTTGAGAGAAAACTTTTTACGATGAATTATCCTATCACTATATTACCGCGTTTTGGAGCGAGTGTGGATGAGAAATTATTGCAAGAATTAAGAGTTAAATTTCCAAATTTATTATTTAGTCCTTATATTGCTACTCAAGTTATAGCAAGAAATGATTTAAAATTAGAAGGTGGTATGCTTTTTGGGGTTAATTTTGAAGATGAAAAAAAAATTAATGAAGTCATAGCACAAGCTTTAGAAAATAAAAAATTAGACAATTTTGATATTTTAATCGGCAAGGGTTTAAAGGATGAATTTGGGCTTGATTATAATGAAAAAATTACTTTAATTTTTTCAAATCTAAATGCAAGCGGGCTTTCGCTTATCCCACAGGTTAAAAGATTTGATGTTAAGGCTGATTTTTCTTCAGGATTATTGGCCTATGATAAAGCTTATATGTATACAGATGCTAAAGCCTTAGCTAAAATTTTATCATATCCTCAAGGAAGTTATGATGGAGTACATGTGTATTCAAATAAACCTTTTGAGGATATTAAGCAAATTGAAGCTTTTTTGGGTGCAAGGTATGCTAGCATAGGTTGGTGGGAACAAAATGGGAATTTCTTTGCAGCGCTTGCTTTAGAAAAAAGAGCTTTGTTTATAGTATTAATGTTGATTATTTTAGTTGCAAGTTTAAATATAGTAAGTTCTTTATTAATGATAGTGATGAATAGGCGCAGTGAAATAGCTTTATTGCTTTCCTTAGGAGCTAGTAAATTAGAGATTAAAAAAACCTTTTTTTCTTTAGGTTTTTTAATAGGTGGAAGCGGCATTATAGCAGGTGTGATTCTTGCAGCTATTGCTTTGTGGGTGCTTGGAAATTTTGACATTATCTCTTTGCCAAGTGATGTTTATGGTATGAGTAAATTGCCATTAGAACTTTCTTTAGTTGATTTTTGCACTACACTTTTTGGCGCTATTGTGATTGTAAGTTTATCTTCTTATTATCCTGCCAAAAAAGCAACTCAAGTAGATATTTTAGATACTTTAAGAAACGAATAAATTGTAAAAATTTATTCGTTTAAGAATTTTTGAATTTCATTAAAAAAGCTTTCATAGCTAATATCTTTTATGGTTTTAATAAATTTTCCATTTTCATCAATCAGATAAAATTCGCCACTATGTGCTATAGAATATCCCATAGCAGAATCTTTAAGATTGATTTTTTCATATACCACGCCATAATTTTTAGTAACTTTTTCTAATTCTTTTTCATCTTTGGCAACTAAAGCAGTAGAATTTGGATAAAAATATTTTACCCATTGACTAGTTTGAGTTAGATTGCTATCTCTTGCTGGATCTAGTGAGATAAATATCACATGAGCTTTTTCTTTATTTGGCATTTTTTCTAAAACATTAGCAATCAATGCAAGCTCACTAGGGCAAACATCGGGACAATATGTATAGCCAAAATATACAATTAATTTTTTACCGATAAAATCTTTTAAACTAAGCATGCCTTTTTCGGAATTTAAGTGAAAATTGTATTTGTTATTTTCAAAATACTGCACAGATATAAAAAACACCCCAAAAATTACCACAATTAATAAAAAAATATTTATTTTTTTCATATTTTACCTTTTTACATCAAAGTCAAAATAAAAATCTAGCGGAGTTTCATCATCAAAAAGTTCTATTCTAAAACGCATCACATCTAGTGTGCAAGAACTTAAAACTAATTTAGCATGATAAGTGTTGTTGATTTTTTTAAATTGTGGAACAATATCTCCCATATACATATTAAGCCCATAAACTCTAGCATTAAGTTTTTTAAACTCACCTAAATTGGTAATGTTTAAATCAAGCTCGTTTAATGCGGCTATAGGCTTTGGATTTAAATTTACTAATACCTTTTTATCTTTAAAATTATACTCACACTCTTGGGTATTTAGATCGCATGCTAAAGGCGTTAGAGTGGTGATTAACTCTCTTTTTTTTCCGGTATTTGATGAATTAGTATAAAAATAAGCCCCGCATATAGCAAAGACTATAGTTAGGGCAAAGACAAGTAGATTTTTCATTATTTTTTAATGCTTCTTGACTTGATATCTTTTAGTTTGATTGTGCTATTATCATCAAAATAAAGTGTTAAATTAGCTTTGGTTTGAGGTGTGATATTTTCTTTAAGATTTAAAACCATAATATGCATGCCACCTGGTTTAAGTTCAGCGCTTGAATTAGCTTTTATAGTAATTTGAGGGATTTGTACCATCATTTTTTTACCATTTTCCATGATATGATCGTGAATTTCAGTTGTATCACTTAATGAGCTTTGGGCTTTGATGAGTTTTATGTCTTGATTAGAATTATTTTTAAGTTCTAAAAAAAAGGCTGTGGTTTTAGAATTTGGTGGAGTTTGTCTTACATAGGGATCATTTACAGTGATGTTGTTAGCTAAGGTAAAAGTGCTTAAAAGAGCTAAGCTGAGTATTTTTTTCATTATTTTCCTTTATATTTTTAGTCAATTATAAACATTATACACGGAAAAAATTAAAAATATATTTATTGTAAAAATATTATAATTAGCTCTTTGTTGTTTTAAATTTTAGTAGAAAGGTATAAATTGTTTAAAATTATATTAGCATTGTTTAGTTTAGCTGTATTTGCAAATGCAAGTGAACTTGCAAAAATTTATTTAAATCAAGGTATTAATGCAGTTGAAAAGGTATTAGAACAAGAATTAAGCAAGAAAGATTTTTGGCTTGATGAGATAAAAGATAAAAATGTTAGCCTTGGTTACTATGAAGAAAATGTAGCAATCGTTTTAACTAATAAAAGTGATAAAATCATTAGGGTTTATCATTATAATAATGGCAAAGTAGAAAAGAAATTTATCCAAAAAGATGTTTTAACTGGTTTGGCTGGAGATAAAGAAGTGGAAGGGGATTTAAAAACCCCTATAGGTTTTTATGAGCTTGGAAAGAAATTTTATCCTGGTGATCCATATTATGGACCATTTGCTTTTGCAACAACTTATCCAAATGTTTTAGATAAAACTTTAGGTAAAACAGGTGGTGGAATTTGGATTCATGGTTATCCTTTAGATGGAACGCGTTTAGACACTTATAAAACTAGAGGTTGTATTGCTGTACAAAATGATTTATTAGAAGATTTTAATAAATTAGTAGCCGATAGAAAAGCTTATGCAATGACAGAGGAGAAAAATAAGGTAAGAGCAAATCATGAAGAAATAGCTGTTTTATTAGCAAATTTATTTGCTTGGAAGGATAGTTGGCAAAAAAGCGATATTAATAAATATTTATCTTTTTATGATAAAAATATATTTAAACATAAAAATAAATTTTCATATGAGCAGTTTGCAAAAAATAAAGAAAGAATTTTTGCTAAAAAAGAAGAAAAAACTATTAAATTTTCAGATCTTAGCATAAGTCCTTATCCAAATGAAAAAAATGAAAAGATTTTTAGAATAGGATTTTATGAAGATTATCGCAGTACTAATTATAAATTTAAAGGAGAAAAAGTTCTTTATGTTAAGCTGGTTGAAGACAAAATGCAAATTTTAGCTGAACAATAATGGCTTATATAAAAATTAATCGCTTAGCTTATGAGCATAATCTTGATTTAATAGCCTCTAAGGCTGGGGGTTATGAAAAAGTAATTTGTGTTTTTAAAGATAATGCTTATGGGCATGGAGCTAAGCTTTTAGCTCCTATAGCTAGAGCAAAAGGTATAAATTTTATAGCAGTAAAAAATGAAGCTGAAGCAAAAGAGCTTGAAAATATTTTTGATAATATCTTAATTTTATCTCATCATCCACATGGTAATGAAAGTGAAAAATTTATTTATGCTTTAAATGATAAAAATGATATAAAAAAACTCAAAAAAAATACCAAAATTCATTTAGTTATAGATACAAATATGCATAGGAATGGAATTTTGCCTGAAGAAATTCAAGAAGTGATGCAAGAGCTAAAAAGCAATAATTTGATACTTCATGGAGTGATGATGCATTTTGCAGGAAGCGATGAAGTAGATGCAAGTTATTTTGTGCAAAAACAAAAATTTCAATATGCTAAAAAAATAATTTATGGTTTATTACAAGAAGAGGCTAAAAACTTAGTATTTCACTCTCATAATTCTGAAGCCTTATTTAGAGCAAATACTTTAGAAGATGATGAGTATTGTAGAGTAGGGCTTGTGCAATTTGGTTATGCGCATTTTAATAAAGACTTGCGTAAGGTTTTGAGTTTATGGGCTGAAAAATTAAGCCAAAGAGTATTAAAAAAAGGTCAAAGTGTTGGTTATGGTGGAATGTATAGTGCAAAAGAAGATATTGAAATAGCAACTTATGATTTGGGTTATGCTGATGGGCTTTTGCGCTATGATGGAAAAAAAGAATTTTTTCTTCCTAATGGCAAAAAAATACTTGGAAAAATGTCTATGGATAGCTTTTCTTGTGAGGATGATAGTGAGGTGATTTGTGTTATGAATGATGCGAATGTTATGGCTAATTTTTTCAATACTATTAATTATGAAATTTTAGTCAAACTTTCCCCTAATTTAAAAAGAATTGTAATTTAAGATAAAAAATACTAATATATCTAAGGAGAGATAAATTATGGCGTTTTTGAACTGGGCTATTTTAATTTTATTTTTATTTATAGTGTTTTTACTAATTAATCGCTATGAAAGGAAAATAAAGATTTTATATAAAAATATAGAAATCTTAAAAAATGAGTGTAAAAAAAATAGTGAAAACATAGAACAAAATAGAATTTTAATAGAAAAAAATAGATCGAATATTGAAAGTATAAAAAATCAAGATTAGTTTTTAATCTTGAAGTGATTTTGCTATTAATTCTAAAGGGTGTAAGAATTGTGTGGAGATTTTTTCATACTCTAATGCGTTTGAAATTTGCATTCTACAAGCTGAGCATTCTGCACTAATGATTTCTACATCACTTTTTTGTATGTTTTGAGCTTTTTTTGTGCCAACTTGCAAAGCTTTTTCATAATGATCTGTTTGCATACTTACTCCACCAAAGCCACAGCACTCATTTGACTTGATAAGTTCTTTAAAAGCATAATTTTGTTTTAGCAGGGCTCTTGGTTCTTTAAAAACCCCTTGCATTTTTCTTGCATGGCAAGGATCATGATATGCAATTTTTGTATTTATTTTTTTCTTTGTTTTTAAAAGTTCTTCTAAATTAGTGTATTCGTAAAAATATTTTGTTGCAAGTAGTATTTTACTAGAAATATTTTTAGCTCTTATTGCCCATTCTTCATTTTTTTGCATATGGAAAAAATGTTCATAGTCTATATTAATCATCGCAGAGCAGGTCGCTTCTGGGATAATGATATAGTCTAGTGTTTTTAATTTTTCCTCAAAATAAATGATATTTTTTTTAGCTAATTTTTCTACACTGCTAAAATCTCCGGTAAAATAATGAGGAGCGCCACAGCAAGATTGATCTTTTAATAAATCCACATTGATTTTAAGATGCTTACAAATTTCAAGCAAAGCAAAACCTGTATTAGTGTAAGAATAATTAGATAAACACCCTATAAAAAGTCCTATGGTTTTTTCACCTTGATTGTTTATAAAATCAGGATTAGAGGCTAAAAAACTTTTCTTGGCTAAAGAAGGAAGCAAACGATCTTTTTTGATTAAAGGTAGGCTAAATTTGGCTTTCATTCCCAAATTTTTATGTTGCAAGCTAAAGGCACAACTTTGAAAAACATAGCCAAATCTTGCTAAAATATCTAAAATCTTTCTGTGTCTTAAAAAAAAGAAAGCAAGTTTTTTATACCATGCTATACCAAATTTTTGAGCTATATCAAAGCGTACTTTTTCAATAGCACTATCTACTCTTAAATGACTTGGGCAAACTTCAACGCAATTTGTACATAAAAAACATGATTCAAAAGTTTTTTTAAGATTTTTATCAAGTTCTAGTTCTTGGTTTTTATAAGCACTAATTAAATCCAAAAAACCACGAGGGGAAGTACTCTCATCGCGGTTTATTTCATGTATAGTACAAACTGGTATGCATTTGCCACATTTTACGCAAGCATTAGAAATTTCATTAACATTTAGCATATTAAACCGTTTTAGAAAATACTTTTTTATCTTCACTAATGCGTTTTAAATATTTATCAAAACACATAGCAATATTACGTATTAAAAGCACCCCTGTTTCATTAACCTTGATATGGTTTTTATCTATAGTAACAAATTCGCTAAGCCCCTCAAGTTCTTTTAAATCTTGTTGAAAATATTCAAAAAAATCAATCTTAAATTTATTTTCTATATTTTTTATATTAAGGGCAAAATTACTCATAAGTTCCATAATAACAGCTTTTCTTAGTTCATCATCATCATCAAGCATAATACCTTTTTCACAAGGTAATCTACCCTCATCAATAGCTTTTTCATAACTTGGCATGTCTTTGAAATTTTGCATATAATGTCTTTGTCCTTCACCTATACTTGTTAAGCCAATGCCAATTAAATCAGTTCCACCTTTTGTAGTGTAACCTTGGAAATTTCTATGTAAGCTACCATTTTCCAAAGCTTTAAAAAGTTCATCTTGTGGTTTTGCAAAATGATCCATTCCTATCATTTTATAGCCATTTTGAGTTAAAAATTTTTCACAGTATTCTAAAATTTGAAGTTTTACATCAGGACTTGGCAATGTGCTTTCATCAAATTTTCTCATATTTTTTTTAAGCCAAGGCACATGCGCATAATTAAAAATAGCAAAACGATCAGGATTGATTAGTAATGCTTTTTCTAAAGTTTGTTTAAAACTTTCTAGGCTTTGATAAGGAAGGCCATAGATTAAGTCCATATTTACTGAGTTAATTCCCTTTTTTCTTACCATATCTACTGCGTTTTTGGTTAATTCAAAAGGTTGAATTCTATGAATTTCCTTTTGAACCTTTTCATCAAAATCTTGCACACCAAAACTAATACGATTAAAACCATTTTGGATTAAAACATCAGCTTGTTCTTCATTTAAAAATCTAGGATCAATCTCACAGCTTACTTCACTATCTTGAGTAAAATTTGGAAAAATGCTTTTAATTTTTAAAATCAAACTTTGCAATTGTTTAGCGCAAAAGAAAGTAGGGGTGCCACCACCAAAATGCATTTGAGCTACTTCTCTTTGAGTATTAATGATATTTGCTAAAAGATCAAGCTCTTTAAAAAGATAGTTTAAATATCTTTCTTTGCTTTCTTCTTTAGCAGTATATATTACATTACAACCACAAAAATAGCAAGCGCTTCTACAAAAAGGCAAGTGAAAATACAAAGATAATTGTGCTTTTTGTTCTTTTAAAATTTGTATATAATCTTCATATTTAAACTGAGTGTTAAACTCCACTGCGGTAGGATAAGATGTATATCTTGGGCCTGCTTTAGAGTATTTAACAAAGCTTTTATAGTCTTTCATTTGGCTTTACCTTTTGCATCATTTCTTTCATATCAATAAATAAATTAGGATGTTTTATATGAATATTGCTGATTAATTGATCTAAATCAATATTTACTTCTTTTATACCTTTAGCAACTTGATGTTTAATTTCATCCATAGCAACTGTCCAAACATCATTAAAGTCAATAGGAATTTGTTGATAAATAGCCTTTTCTAATTTAAGCTCAAAATTATCTTTTTGCATTTCCTTGGCATTTTGCAAAAACTCGATTAAGGTTTTTACAGAAAACATAGTCTTAACATCATCATTTTCATCTACTATAAACCATGGTTCAGGTGCTAACTCATGACCATTTTTTAGACTTAATTTTTTTTCTTTTTCATTAATATGGGTGAGATGAAATATGGTTTGATTATGTTTTTCTATGCCTAAATGGCTTGATAATTCGTTGATAATATCTTGGGAACTTTTTTTACTTAGACTATTCAATCTTACTCCTTGTTTAATAATTTTGCAATTTCTTTTGCATGATAAGTTATAATAAGCTTAGCTCCTGCTCTTTTAAATGCAAGCATAGTTTCAAGCACTATTTTTTCATAGTCAATTACACCTGCTTTTTGACCTGCTTTTAATAAAGCGTATTCTCCACTTACATTATATACACAAAGTGGAAGCTTAGAGTGATTTGCTATATCTTTAACTACATCTAAATACGCAAGCGCTGGTTTAACCATCAAAATATCAGCACCTTGTTTTTCATCTTCTAAGCTTTCACACAAGGCTTCTTTACCATTAGCAAAATCCATTTGATAGGTTTTTCTATCTCCATAGCTTGGAGCAGAATCAGCCACATCTCTAAAAGGCCCATAATAAGCTGAAGCAAATTTAGTAGAATAAGCCATAATAGGTAAATTTTCAAAACCATTTTCATCTAAGGTTTTTCTTAAAGTTTCAATAATACCATCCATCATACCGCTTGGTGCTATCATGTCAGCGCCATTTTTGGCATGAATTAGAGCTTGTTTAGCTGAAATTTCTAAAGTTAAATCATTATCCACGCTTTTGCTTTTTGGATCAATAATGCCACAATGACCATGATCGGTATATTCACAAAAACAAAGATCAGTAATCACTACTAAATTAGGAAATTTTGCCTTAATAGCTCTTAGACTTGTAGCAATCAAACCATCATCGCTCAATGCATCGCTGCCACAGCTATCTTTTTTAGAACTTTCCAATACTCCAAATAAAATAATCGCTTTAATACCAAGATTAACTAACTCTTCGCATTCTTTTAAAATTTCATCCAAGCTCATTTGAAACACACCTGGCATAGATGTAATTTCATTTTTAATATTAGCGCCATTGACAACAAAAAGTGGGTAGATTAAATCATCCAAATTTAAGGTATTTTCTTTTACTAGGCTTCTAATGTTTTCATTAAGTCTTAATCTTCTAAAGCGTTTAAACATAAATTTCCTTTTTGTTTGTTAAAATTGCTTAAATTCTAGCATATTTTTTATAAAAAGGTAAAGTAAAATAATGACTATTCAAATTTCTGAAATAGCAAAACTTCCCACTCGTTTTGGAGAATTTAATATACAAAGTTTTAAAGAAAATGACAAAGAACACCTTTGCATTTTTAAAGGAAAATTAGATAAAGAAGTTAATATTAGAATCCATTCAGAATGTTTAACGGGTGATGTTTTGGGAAGTTTAAAGTGTGATTGTGGAGAACAACTTGACTTTTCATTAAAATATATCCAAGAGCATGGTGGTATGGTAATTTATCTAAGACAAGAAGGAAGAGGTATAGGGCTTTTTAATAAAATTAACGCTTATGCTTTGCAAGATAAGGGTTTTAATACCATAGAGGCAAATCATCAATTAGGTTTTAAAGCAGATGAGCGTAGTTATGAAATAGTAGATTTTATACTTAAGCATTATAAGATTTCTAAGATTAATCTTTTAACTAATAATCCTGAAAAACTAAATTCATTAAAAGAAAAAATTAATTTAAGAGTACCTATTTTGATAAAGGCAAATCGTTTTAACAAAGATTACTTAGAAATCAAATACACGCAAATGGGACATTTAAATTGAAAAAATATGAAGAGCAATTAAATTTTTTAAAAGATTTTGCAAATAAAGATGATTTTTTTAAAAACATCACGCTCTATAAAGAGTTATTAGAAAAATTTAACGCCGTGCATAATCTAACTCATCTTGAAAATATAGATGATAATATTATTGATAGTATAAAAATTTTAGACTACTGTGATTTGACTGATAAAAAAAAGATTATCGATATTGGAAGTGGGGCTGGTTTTCCTGCATTATTTTTAGCTTGTATTTTGCAAGATAGTGAATTTTTTCTTTTTGAGCCTAGTGCTAAAAAAGCTTCATTTTTAAGGGTGGTTAAAACCGAACTTAATTTGATAAATGTAAGTATTATAAAAGAAAAATTACAAAACTATCCACCTTTTAAAGTAGATTTAATCACTTCAAGAGCTTTGATGGATGTAAAACCTTTGATTGAAATTTCAAATGGTTTTTATGATGAAAAAACTTCATTTTTGCTTTATAAAGGTAGTGAGGTTTATGATGAACTACAAGGATTGAAAGATTATAAAATTTTTAATCAAGGCTTTAGGAATTATTGTCTTTTAAGAGTAAAGGAAAAAATATGTTAATTTTTGGACATCCTTTGATAAATATGCAAAAATTTAGTCATTATGAAAATATTTTTATTAAAACAAATGTAAATTGTTTTGATTATAATGAGCAAAATATAAAAAGCGCAAAAGAGGAAAAAATAGATTTTGCTATATATGCTAAAAATGAAGAAGAAATTTTACTTTCAAATGCATTAGGTGCTAAATATATTTTAATAGAAGATGAGAATTTGGCAAAAATTGCTTCAAAAATGGCTGAGTTTTATATGTTTGATTCTAAAATTTTATTTTTGCTTGATACTTTTAAAAACAATCTAAAAAAAGCTTATGAGTTAAGTGTTGATGGAGTTTGTCTAAAATCTTATATTGGATAAAGTTAAACCCTTAATGGGTTTAACTTTTTTTAGAATTTTTTCTTCCTAGCATCTTCTAAGATATCATTAGCTATTTGGTTTACATTGTCTGCAACCACCGCACTATCTTTTGCTATT
>NZ_JAKMQZ010000011.1:0-43694 GCF_025771825.1 Campylobacter sp. IFREMER_LSEM_CL2101 | reverse complement strand
AAATAATAAAATATTAGTATGATAAGAATATATTACATGAGCTTGAATATATTGTAAAATAGGTTTTTTGAGTAAAAAATAGTGTTATAAATTTTTAAATTATTTTTTACTGAAATATACTTTATAAAACACCTAAATCTATTGTAAAAATTTAATCTTATTTTCTAAAACACTTTTTGGGGTAAGTCCGATGAATTTTTCATTTATTTTGCCTTTTTCATCATAAAAAACTATCACAGGCACGCCATAAATTCCACCCACAGCTTTAGACAAAAATGAACTTGCTTTAGCTTCATATAAAAGTGGTAAATCTAACTTTTTTTCCAAAAGAATTTTTTGAGCTTCTTCTTTTAACTTAACTCCATTTAACACCGCTAAAATAGGAAAATTTCTTTCTCTATAAAGTTCATTTAGCATCGGAATTTGCGCATTACACGCACCACAATCTTGCGTGAAAAAAAATAAAGCATAAGCTTGATTTGCATTTTGTGTTTTTAAGGTTTTTTCAAAACCATCATATTTAAAAGTATAGTTTTGATTTGAATTTAGGGTTTGAAATTCATTATTTGAGCATGCACTAAAGAAAAAAATGCTTATTAAAGCCAAGAAGCAATAGAAGCTTTTAGTTGCGACCATGGTTTTTCTCCTATGATTTTATCTTGTACAACTCCATCTTTAATAACAAAAGTAGTTGGCACTGCAAAAACACTAAATCTTTGCCATGAGATATCTAAATCATCTTGCAAAAATATAATATTTTTATAATCATATTTTGTAGCAAATTCTTCAAAATCCTTACCCTTATCTATAGAATCAAGCGCTAAAATAGTCATTTTTTTAGGGTATTCGTTAGCTAGTTTTTCCAAAAGTGGTAAGTCTTTTAAACAAGATGCACAACCTTGCTCCACAAAAGTTAAAACGATAAGATTATCAAAATCAGCTAGTTTGATTTTCTCACCTTGTAAATTTTTTGCTGCGATTTCTGGTGCTTTTAGACCTATTTTACCACCATTTTTATTGTTGTTTTCAAAACACGCACTTAAAAAAACTAAACATAAACAAGCTAAAATTATACTTTTAATTTTCACTTTTCATCACTCCATGGCTTAAAATGATAGTTCTATCAGCAAAGGTAGCTAAGTCTGGATTGTGAGTGATTAAAACTATGGTTTTGCCATCTTGTTTCAATTTACAAAAAAGTTCTAGAATGTTTTTTTCATTTGCCTCATCTAAATTTCCAGTTGGCTCATCTGCTAATAAAATTTCAGGATCATTCACTAAAGCTCTTGCTATACATAGTCTTTGTTGCTCCCCGCCACTTAATTGGCTTGGTAAATGCGTAAGTCTGTGTGAAAGTCCTACTTTTTCTAGCGCCATTATAGCGTCTTTTTGTTCTATGCTTGAGTGATAAAACTGAGCTAGCATAACATTTTCTAAGGCATTTAAATAAGGTATTAAATGAAATTGTTGAAAAATCAAACCTATTTTTTCTCTTCTAATCACGCTTTTTTCTTCTTCGCTTAAATTTCCAACTTCTTTATCATCTAAAAAATACTCCCCACTACTTTGAGTATCCATCAAAGAAAGTATATTTAAAAGTGTTGATTTACCTGAACCTGATGGACCCATAATGGCTAGCCATTCGCCTTGCTTTACTTCTAGGTTGATATTTTGTAAAGCTTTAACTTCATTAAAATTACGATTTAAATTTGAAATTTTTATAATATTTTTCATCACTCACCCTTTAAATTTTCACAAACATTGATTTTTAAAGCTTTTTTTAGCGGTAAGATACTTGCAAAAAATGCAAATACCAAAGAAACAAGTACTGCAAAAAATACCGAAAGCAATCTAAAATCTATACTTGCATTAAAAATCAAATACCCAAAAATATTTGCCAAAAAATACCCGCAAAAAGCACCAAGCAAACTCGCACTTAAACTTAAAATAAATACTTCAGCTCCAAAGAGCTTGATGATTTCTTTATGCTTAGCCCCTAGTGCAAGGTGTAAGGCTATTTCTTTTTTTCTTGAAAAAATCACCGCACTAAGAGTGGTATTTACACTCAAAGAACTAATGAGTAAAATAGTTAAACTAATCAAAGCCATTAAAGCTTTGATCTTTTCTAAAATCACACCTTCACTAATGGACACTGAAGCTATGACTTTGGCTTCTACATTGCCCTTACTAAGTTCTTTTGCTTTTTGATCTAAACTTTCATAACCACCTAGCAAAATAGCTTGAGCATAATTTACCACTTCTTTAGCTGCTAATTCTTGCGCTTTTTTTAAAGAAATGATTAAAACCCCATCTTGCTCATCGTTACTTCTTAAAATAGCTTTGATTTTTACTTTGACTATTTTAGATATACTTGGGTTGTAAATTTGTAATTCTTGTCCTATTTTAAGCTCTAATTGTTTAGCTAAATCAGCCCCCACAAAGGCACTATCTTCACTAAAATCACTCAAAGAAAAACTTCCTTTTAAAACTTCCATAAAAGGTTTAGTAAGCTTTAAATTTGCAAAATCAACCCCAACTACCACTGCACTTGAGCTTTCAAGATTATAAAAACCATATAAAAATGGGGTTAAAGCCTTTGCTTTCAAGTTTTCTTTGGCTTGATTAAATTCATCCATGCTTAAAAACTCATCATCTTTTGGCGTGATGATAAAATTAGCCCCATAAGCTTTTAATTCTTTAGATAATTTTATGTCAATATCAAAATAAATATTAAAAAATGAAGCACTAACCATAGCACCCATAAACACAGCTATAAAGATAATACAAACTCTTTTATAAGAAAAAATAAGAGATTTAAAAACCTCTTGTATAAAAAAATTATTTGCCATATAAAACCTCTGAAGTAGAAAGTTTAGAAATTCCTTTGATAGAAAACAAACAACCTAAAAATACTATAAGTACTGCAAAAAATAAACAAATTGGTAAAATAATCCAAGATATAGCAATAATATGATCAAATATACTAAGAGCAATAACTTCTGAAACTCCCATGCCAAAAGCAAAACCAAAAACTGCTCCAACTAAAGCTACCACAACCCCTTCTAGTGCAAAAATCATATAAATTTGCAAAGTGCTAGCACCCAAAGCTTTTAAAAGTCCTATTTCACTTTTTCTTCTAAAAATATCTGCACTCATTAAAGATGATATAGCTATGGAAGCTACAATTAAACATATAATGCTAACCACTGCCATTAAAGATTGAATTTTAGATACTATCAAACTTTCTGCATCTGAAATAGCACTCACTACTTTTGTGCTAGCACCTTTAAAATCTTCTGCAATTTGATAAGCAATAGAACTTACATAAGCAGTGCAATACCACTGATCATATTCAAGCTGATCAAGACTATCTACATCGCGTCTTGCTTTTTGTGCTAAATCATTTTCAGGTATAGTCAAAGCTGAAACTTCTGCTTTAGCAAATAAACCTTCTTTTTTAGAAAGCTTTTGTGCTAAAAGTAAAGAAGTAATGATTTTATTTGAAAAGGCTTGAGTTAAGTCTATAATACCAACAATTTTTACTTTAAAAAATTGTTCATTTTGTATCAGGGTGATTTCATCATCTATTTTTAAATCATATTTTTGCGCTAAGTCTTTTCCTAGCATTATTTCATCTAAACTATCATCTTTTGGGTAATTTCCTTTGATTTGACTATATTTGTATAATTCTTTAATACCTGCATAAAAATCATCATCATCTTGCACCTTTATAGCCTTATCAAAATAAGTTCCCACTAAAGAGATATTTTCATAATTTGCATTTGGAGTTTGAATTTTTACTTGGGTATCTAAAAATGGTGCAAAGGCGTTGATATTATTTCTCCAAAAAATTTCTTTTATAGTATGGAGTTTGCTTTCTTCTAAAAAATTTTGATTTTTCAAAGGTTCATAGATTTTATTACCCACTTCCACACTTAAACTTGCACCTTTAGGTAAAACTAAAATATTTGATCCATAACTTCTTAATTCTTTTGTGATTTCATTACCTATGCCCAAAGTAAGATTTAACATAGTAGCCATAAGTAAAGTAGCTAAAAAAATCGTTAGTAAAGCTAGAGATTTTTGAATTTTATTTTGAAAAACGGAATTTTTTACAATCTTAATTTGCATAGTCATTTCCTAATAAATTATGAATTCTATATTTTGAAGTCTTATTCATATCGATGTATTTTAAAGGATCGTTTTTAAACTCTTCATAGTTTTTTTCATTCGCAAAAAAATATGTTCTTCCTTTATAAACATAAGATCTTGGTGCTTTTAAGTTAATAAGCTCGGTATTGTCAATAGGATCATAAACTTTCTTTTCTACTACTTGAGTGAAAAAATTTACCCCATCTAAAATTTCTGAAAAAGGTATAATAACCTTACCATTTTCAAATTTATATTTCATAGGGATAGGATTGCACCCACCTGCCTTACCTACACTTGGTAAGAAAATTCTAACATTACATGAGATACAAATTAACTCTCCACCTTTTTTAACATACCCCATATCCCCACATATACTACAAGCATCAAAAACCGCTACTGGCGAGTCTTTATCTTCTCTTTTGTTAATTAAGAAAAATCTCACTACCTTACCCTCATCGCTAATATAAGCAAAGCGATGTAAATTATTATCTCTTAAAATCGCTACATCAAAGACAAATTCATCATTTTCATTTGGCTCTACATAGGTTGGTTCATCTATGGTTACCGGTCTTGAAGCATGCAAGTCATAAAAGAGAAAAATACAAAGACTTAAAATCATAGCACTAAAAATACTTGCGCTAAAGCTAGTTATAGTTGAATTTTTTGCTTGATTTTTTCTAAATTCTATATCAAAATCTTTTTTCTTAGTATTTTCACTCACTCTTTGCTTTAGAGCTAAAACTATACAAATAAATAACAATAAAAACCATATGTATGTATAAAATTTAGCATAATATACACTTTTTGCCACATAGCTTAAATACAAACTTTCTGTTTCTATCACACCTTCTCTCATAAGGTGTAATAAAATTTGAGCTAAAGCTTCATTTAGATAAAAAATCACAATAATAAATAAAAATAAATTTAAAAACTTAAATTTAAATTCCCTTAACCATCTTGTAAAAAGATAAGTCCCAAAACACACAACAAAAGCAAGCAAAATAAGCCCAAAAGAACTAATCGCTAAAGAATCTAAAAAATTAGTGCTTAATATAGGAAAATCTATAGAAATATGTAAGTATTTTATACCAAAAGCAAAAGATAATAAAAAAAGCAATATTGCTTGAATTTTTTCTTTTAAAAAATTATTTTTCATAAAAGAAAAAACGATAATACCCAAAGACAATAAAACAAATAAAATATCATTAGAAAAATACAGCAAATCATAACTTAGTGTTTTAGCACTAATAAAAAAAGCAAAATAAGAAAAAACAAAACCCACAAAAGCAAGCTTAAACACTAAAGAATTTTTTAGATTATAAAAAAATAAAGCACTTAAAAGTGCGTAAGAAAAAAATACTCCAAAAAAATGTACAAAATAAATCGACATAGGCTCTTCTTTGATAGAATTTATTTATAAAATCAATAATTTCATAAATAAACCCTAGCAAAAGCTAGGGAAAAATCACTTAGGTTTTCCTGTGTATTTGAAGTTATATTTAACTGAAAATGGCTCAAACCACTTACCAACACCTGTTTCTTTATCAACATGGCGTCCAAAACCTTGTTTTTCTGGACTTTCTATTAAAAATACTAACTCATAATTTCCTATACCTGTATCCATTTTTAAATTTGCACCATAGTGAGGGCCATCATCTGCTACCATAGGCATAAGAGTTCCTGTTTTTACTTTACCATTATCAAGATTAGTTAGTTTATAAGCTATAGTTAAATAAGGGATCCAAAAGCCTTCTGGAAAGCCGTTTTTATTGCCCTTTAATGCATGAATATCTGCTTCAAGGTGAATATCTGCTAAACTTGCTGCAAGATCAATCCCTCTTGGCTCCATTTCGATTGGTTGTAAATAAACCGCTGCTATTTCCATACCATTTAACTCATAAGGATCGCCAATTGGCACCTCTGCTGCAAAAACTGAACTAGCTAAAATACTAGCTGCTGCGCCTAAACTTAATAAAGTTTTTTTCATATTTTTTCCCTTTTATTTGAAATTTGCTTTGTTATAAAAATACCCATAATGAGTAAGATTAAAACCATAAACTGAGGTATGATACTCTCATAGTAAGGATAAATTCCAAGCCATAAAATTCCTTCAAAATCAAAAGGAAGTAAGCTTGGTGTAACAACCTTAGCTTCTATGAGCTCACCAATGCCTTTGCCTGTAAAGACAAAGACCATGTAAAAAATAATGTATGAAGTTATATAGAAAAATTGTTTTACTGGTATTTTTAAAGCACCAGCTTTTAATAAATAATAAAGTATGATAAGTATAATTAATCCACTAGCTAATCCTATAAATATAAAACTATAATCTGTGCTTGTTTTTGCATCAAATAATAAAGCCTGATAAAAAAGAATAGTTTCAGCACCTTCTCTATATACAGCTAAAAACACACTAAACCATAAGGTTTTTGCTGAATTATTTGATATAGCTTCAACTGCTTGAGTTTTTATATGATTTGCCCATTTTTTATTTTGTGCATTTGATAAAAGCCAAAAACCCACATAAAATAATAATGCAACAGCCACAAGCATAGTAATGCCCTCTAAAAGTTCTCTGCTTTGTCCTGCTTGTTCTTTAAAAATCCATGAAATAAAAAATGCTGTTACAAAGCTTAAAAACACTCCACTCCAAAGTGCTGAATATACTATATTTAAACGCTTTTTATTGCCACTTTGAACTAGGTATGAAACTATAGCTACAATGATGATTAAAGCTTCCAAACCCTCTCTTAAGATAATACCCAAAGCCCATATAAATAAAGACATAGGTGAGGATTCTTGAATTTTATCCAAAGAGCCTTCCACTAAGGCACTAAGCTCGTCAAAATTTTGTTTTAATTCTTCTTTAGAAGCACTTGCTTTAATAAGCGCAACACCTTTTGAAAAATAACTTTCTATTTTTAATTTTAAAGCACTATCAATAGCGCCAATTTTACTTTCCATACCACTTGCTTCAAAAATATCTAAATACACATTTTGTAAAGCATCTATACTATTTAAACTAAATCCCTCATAATTTTGCAAAATATCATTAAGAGCAATTTTCATATCATCATATACTTTAGTATAGTTTTTAGTCCTCATAGTATTTTCATCAAAGCCTTTAACTTGAAGCAAAGCTAATTCTTCTTTAGGCAAAGCTAAAAACGCTTCATATAATAAATCTGATATATTTGAAATTTCATCTCTAATAGTTTTTTCATCTAAAGTATTAGCATTGATTTTTCTTATAATAGTTCTAAGTTTAGTTTGAATTTTTTTATCCACTCCTGCTTTAGTATATCTTGCTACTAAAACTTCTACTTTTGAGTTTCTATAATCTTCAAACAATGCTGATTGAATCAAATCTTTAGCTTTTTGATAGTCTTTATTTACAAAAGCTAATGCAGCCTGATCAAGCTTTGAAATCATAGAGTCCATTAAAAATTGCAACCTTGCATCCAAAGCTGAAGCTTCTTGCAAAGCTAACAATGTTTCATCTTTTTGAGTGTCTTGCTCTTGAATAGCCAAACCTTGAGTTGAGTTTTGTGAAGTTTGTTCTTTAACATTCTCTCCAAGTAAAGCAGCAAACATCGCTTCAGCTTGTGCTTGGCGCTCTTTTTCTGCTTTTAAAGATGAGTTTTCAGCTGCTTTTTTATCATAATTTACATCACTAGCTTCAGCTTTAAGCTGGAAGCCTTTTTCTAAAATAGGAACTATTTCATCTAAATCAAAATACAAACTACTAATCAAAGCTTCTATTTTAGAAAAATCTTCTTTATCTTTATATAACTTTCTTAAATTAACAAATTTACGCTCCATAACAATGGCTTTTCTACCAACATTACGCCCAATAGAACCTTCCATGGTTTCAAAATGCTGAAAATATGCATCTTCTGCTTTTTTCTTTGCTTCTAAATTTTTATTTTCTTTATATAAGAGCATACTTTCATTTAAAATTTGTTTGATTTCTTGGGCTTCTTTTTGATAATCAATCTCTCTAGCATAAACAATAGAACAAAATAAAAAAATCATTAACAAACTTATTTTTTTAAACACTATTTTACTCCGAAATGATATTCATTTTTAAAATCATAGTCGCAAGTATAGTACTAGCTTTCTTAAATTTAGATAAACATTATCATTATTTATTTCATAATAAATAATACAAAAATACTACAAAATGCTACTTTTAGCTACAAAATAAGCTAAAAAATTCTTATTTTTAAGAATATTGTTTATTTTTTATTTATTTTAATCACAAAAATAAGTTTTTATTTGCTAATATGTGTTGTTTTTAAAATTACAAGGAGTTTTTGTGCTAGTAATCACTCATGAAAAACCAAGCAAGCTCAAAAAAATGTTAAAAAATTTAGGTTTTTGGGTGATTATAGGAATTATAGCTGGCATTAGCCTTGGTTTATTAGATAAAGAACTTGCACTAGCTAGTAAAATCGGGGTAGATTATTTTATACAAGCTTTAAAAATTCTCATAGGGCCTATTATATTTTTAACTATTGTTTTAGGGGTTGTTAGTCTTGAAAGCTTAAAACAAGTTGGAAGTATAGGCGCTAAAGCCTTACTATACTTTGAAGTAGTAAGTACTTTTGCTTTAGCTATTGGTATTTTTATGGCAAATATTATGGAACCTGGAAAAGGAATGAACCTTGATCCAAGCACCTTAGATAAAGATAGTGTAGCTCAATTTGTCAATAACAATATAGAAATAAGCGCGCAAAATGAGATTTTGCATATTTTAAAAGACGCTATACCTACTGATATCATCACTGCTTTTAGCGAGGGAAAAACTTTACAAATCTTAGTTATAGCTCTAGCTTGTGCTTTCATTATTTCGCTTATGAGAATTGATGAGAGAAAAGCTATACAAAAAACCTTAGAAATAATGCAAAGTTTTGTTTTTAAAATTCTAGAAATCATTATGTATTTTTCTCCTATTGCCGCTTTTTCTGCGATGGCTTTTTTAGTGGCAAAATATGGGCTTGATTCTTTATTAAATTTAGGATATTTGCTTATTGTTATGTTACTTGCTTCTTTACTCTTTATCTTTGGGGTTTTAGGAATTATTTGTTTTATTGCTAAAGTTAATATTTTTAAATTTATGCGTTTTATTTCAAGAGAAGTTTTGATAGTTTTTGCTACAAGTTCTAGCGAATCAGCATTAGCTCCACTTATGAGAAAGCTTGAAAAAGCAGGAATTTCAAAAGCCACTGTGGGTTTGGTATTGCCAACTGGATATAGTTTTAATCTTGATTGCACTAATATTTATTTGGCTATGAGTTTGATTTTCCTTGCACAAGCTTTTAATGTAGAGCTTTCTTTAACACATGAAATTAGCATTTTAATCGTATTAATGATAGCCTCAAAAGGTGCTGTTGGTGTAACTGGTTCAGGTTTTATCATACTAGGAAGCACACTTGCAGCTTTATCTAATATGCATATAGCAGAAGCTAATAATGGCTTAGGTGCAAGCTTGGGAGAGGTTTTACCTGTGGCTGCTATTTCTATACTTTTGGGCGTAGATAAGTTTATGTCTGAAATTCGTGCGGTGGGAAATTTATGTGGAAATAGCGTAGCAGCTTTAATCGTAGCTATTTGGGATAAACAAATAGACTGGGAAAAATTCCACTACGCTCTTGATAATCCTAAAGAATTTACTAATGCGGGTTTTGATTAAAAAACCTCTTTTTGTATTTTTTCTACATATTTTTCTCTTAGCTTTTGAGTATAAAAACCTACCTTACCATCATTAATCACCTTGCTATCTGCTTTTATAACACCCAAAATCAAAAAAGTAGCTGCGGAAATAAACACCTCATCAGCTTCATACACTTCTTTCATGCTAAAAGCTCTTTGATCTACTTTAAGATCAAGTTCTTTGGCAAATTTTAATATATTTTTACGGCGAATTCCTGGCAAAATTTCATTAGAAAATGGCTTAGTGATTAAAGTTTTATCTTTTATAATAAAAGCTGAACTGCTAGAAGCTTCCGTTACCAAAGCATTTTCTACCATAAATGCTTCAAAAACCTTAGCTTTTATAGCTTCTTCTTTTGCAAGACATTGAGCTAATAAAGAAATTGATTTTATATCCCTTCTTTTCCACCTTAAATCAGCTGTTGAAATAACACTCACCCCGTTTTTAGCATACTCATGCTCAATCACCTTACATTCAAAAGCAAAAGCCATAATAGTAGGTTTTAATCCCTTTAAAAGAGCAAAATTTCTATTAGCAACTCCTCTAGTAACTTGCATATAAAGCCCGCCTTCTTTAAGAGAGTTTTTAATGATTAATTGCTCTAAAATATTTTCAAATTCTTCTTTTATATAAGGAATTTGTAATTCAATTTGAGCCAAACTGCGCTCAAAACGCTCCCAAAATTCTTCTTTGTCAGCTATTTTTGCATTTACCACAGGAACTACTTCATAAATTCCATCTCCAAAGATAAAACCTCTATCAAAAACACTCACTTTAGCTTCACTAGCTTTTACAAACTCATCATTTAAAAACACCATTTCCATTTCTTGCACAAATCCTCCTTTAATCAAATAAATCAATAATATCTTTTGGTAAATCAAGCTGATTAGAATAATAAAAATACTTAGCTAAAACTAAAATTCCTATATAAAATTCTATCTTTTCATCTAAAAATTGCTCTATGTAAGCATGGGCATTTTGAATGATTTCTTTTGCTCTGCATGGATTAGCTAAATAATAATCAAGCAAAGCTTCTACATTTTCATAATCATCATCAATCAAAGCAAAATGTTCATTTGGAACTAACTTTCCTTCCATAAACCAAGTTTCATAACGCATTTTGGGGGCTAAAACTAAAGAATTTGTTTTCATCGCCCACTTTAAGTTGCTTGCTACATCATTACCTTCTAATGAAAGTAAAAATTTAAACTGAGTTTGATAGGCTCTGCTAATTTTAAAATTTAAATTTTTAATCCATTTTTCGGCTTGAATTTTTCTACCACCAACATGAGCAATATCACAACGAGGATTATCAAAATACTTTTCAAAAAATTTAATACGATGAGGCTGATAAATCGCGCCTCTAAAAAAAAGCAAATCTTTTTTATCTTCAAATTGGTTTTTATCCTGTATAAAATCAAAATGTCTGTTTTTGTCTAATTTTAAAATGATATTATTAAAACCATTTTCAACCGGTCTTGATTTAGCTATACTTGGATATTTAAGATTATAACTAATATCCCCAAAACCTTTAATCCATAAAAAATCATCATCAAAATACTTACTGATTGCATAAGCATCATAAGCATAGGAAGTTTTTTTAAAAGGAAATTTTCCTATTTTTTCATAATTTTCAAATTTTTTTATATCAAAAAAATCATTTTGCAGATTATAATAATTTAAACGAGTAATAATGTTATCTATATTTTTTAATTTTAAAATTTCTTTTAAAATATTTTGTAATTGATTTTGATAAATTTTTCTAGGTATAAAACTCTTAGCTATGCCTTTTACATTCATCATAAATCTAGAATCTGCCATTTTTCTTCCATTTTGATATTAAAATAATATAAATTTTAACACAAGATTTCATTTACAAGACTTAAAAATTTAGCTTATTTAAAAACAAAAATGTTAAAATCACAAAAATCACATACTAATTTTGGGTAAAACAATGAAAATACAAGAATTTATTTTAAACTTTATTTTTAAAGTTTCAAACCAACCTGTTAATTTAAAAGATTTACTAGAAGCAAACGCCTTACTTAATGAAGGTATGATGGTAGATCCTGCGAAATTAAATTTTAAATTTAAGGTGTTTAATTCTTATCTTATTTATGCATTTTTTTGTGCTTTAATTATCATTCCTCTAATTTTAATTACACATTATTTTTTGACAATTATTGATTTTCATATTAGTATTTTAAGTGCTATTTTTGTCACCGCTTGTGTTTTTATTGGCTATGATATTTTTAAAATTTACACTAGAAAAGTAATAAGCAAAAGATTATTAAAAAAAGCTTGGGCTTTGCATTTTCCATATTTTGCTTATGAAAAATACTCAAAAATAGCAGAAAATATTTACAATCAAGCCATTAAAGAAGAAATTCCAAAAAATCAACTCGAGCAATATGTTTTAGAAAAAATCATTCAAACACAAGATTAATCTAAAAAGTCTAAAACTTGATTTTGAAAATATAGCGCTTCAAGCTGTCTTTGGAGCTCTTTGTTTTCTTCATCTAAAACAAGTTCTTGCGATCTTAAATCCGCTATATCTCTACTAACATAATAAATTTGATTTCTAATATAAATTTGTGGGAAAAATATCAACAAAGCAAATGCTATCATTAAACCTGCATATAATAAATTTTTAGGACTTAAATTTTTATTTTCCTCACTTACTATGCTATCTAAAAGCTCATATTTATCTTCTTGATTATACTCTTGATTTTCTTCAAGTCTTACTTTTTCTTCTAAAATTTTTTGTTCTTGTTTGGCTAATTTTTCTTTTTCTTTTAATTCTTCTTGAGCTTTTTTTATTTTTTCTTGTTCGATTTTTTTTTGCTCTTTTAATTCTTGTTTGAGTTTAGCTTTTTCTTTTCTTTTTTCTTTTAAATCTTGAAATTTTGAAGTGACGAAAACATTACTTTGAGTAAGAATTTTAGATATTTGAATAGGATCTTTATTTTCTTGCTTTTTTTCTGTTTTTTTTACTTCTTGTGGCAATTTGCCACTTTTAAGCGTTTTAGAATTTGCAATATTTTTTTTATCAAATTTTTCTTTTTGTTTTTTGAAAAAATTAAGTTGAAGTTTAAAAGGTTTTTTTTCTTCTAATTTAACATTAATCAAATCTTCTTTTAAATAAATTGCAGATTGTTTTTTAGGTTTTTCTTCATATTCTTCATCAAAATCTGTAAATTTGGGTCTTTTTTTGCGTTGTATTCTATTTTTTAATATACGATCACTTTCATTAAAATTTTGCTCATATTCTTCATAAGGCCTACCTTCTTTAATAGCCCTAGAATATTTCAACATTTTTTCACGTATATTTTGTTTTTCTTTTAAAAAATCATCTTCAACCATTATTTACCTAAAATAAAAAATTCTCATTTTTGCACAACTTGATCTGCTATTATAGCTTATTTCTTCTTTGGAGGCACTTATAGCTTTTTTACTTAAAATTTTCCCAAGACTATGATTTTTACCACATTCACATTTTATGGCTCTTTCATCACAAATACAGTCTTTTTCCCATCTTTTAAAAGTATTTTTTACTATTCTATCTTCTAAAGAATGAAAGCTAATAATAGCTAATTTACAATCTTTTAATTTTGCTTTTTCTATATTTTCTAGTAAGGATTTTAACTCACCAAGTTCATTATTTACTTCTATACGTAAAGCTTGAAATACAAGCAAAGCTAGAGATACATTGCGTCCTTTTAACTTAGCATTTCCTATAATTTGACTTAATTCTTTTGCGCTTACAATCTCTTTTTGACTTCTTGCATTGATAATTTTTTGAGCAAGCATTGAAGCAACCGGCGCTAGATCTCCATAGTCTTTAAAAATTCGTTCCAAAGCTTCCTTGCTATAAGAATTAACTATTTCTTTAGCACTTAAAGGATTATTTTGATCCATTCTCATATCTAAAAAATCAGAATTTAGTGAAAAACCTCTATCATTTTTATCAAGCTGCAAAGAAGATACACCAATATCAGCTAAAATTCCTCTTAAGTTTTGCGTTGGAATTTGAGTTAAAATATCTTTAAAACCTATATGATTAAAACTTATCCTATCTTGAAAATTTTTTAAAAACTCTTTAGAAAAATTTAAAGCCTCTAAATCTTTATCGCAAGCAATCAATCTTAATTTCTCATGAGTTTGTAATAATGCCTTAGAATGCCCTCCATAACCCAAAGTACAATCTAAAAAATCTCCACTATCAAAATCATCAAAAGCATTTAAAACTTCTTGTAATAAAACAGGAATATGTGGACTTTGCAAAATAAACCTTTTAATTTTTTTAGTATAATATCTTAGCAAAGTTTAAAACAAGGTTTTTAATGAATAAAGAAAATATTATTTCTCAAATTAAAATGCTTTCTACTTCAATGTTTAAAAAAAATTTTTTTGGGATTTGCCATGGTTCAGTTTCAGCAAAACTATCCCAAAGCTCTTTTATTATAAATAAAAATGACACTTTTTTAAATCAGCTAGATGAAAAAAATCTAAGCATTTTAAAATTTGCAAAAGACTATAGTTGGAATGAAGCTAGCAATGACTCTGAAATCCATAAAAGTATATATGAGAATATACCTGAAGCCAAATTTGTATGTTTTGCTTGCCCAGCTTATACCTTATCCATGAGTTTAAATCATGATTTTATAGCACCTCAGGATTATTTTGGTGAAATTTTTCTAGAAGAAATTCGAGTTTATAATCCTAAAAGTTATGAAGATTGGGAGGATAGATCACAAACTGAAATTTATCGTTATATGCTAGAACAAAAGCAAAATTTTGTCGTTGTAAAGGGTTATGGCATATTTGCTTATGGTAGAACAAGTTATGAATTAGGTAAAATTATAGATTTAATTGAAAATTCTTGCAAAATTATCCATTTAGCTGAAACAAATTTATCATAATCTATGTAAAATTAATTTTGTATTAATCACAAATTATCTATAATGTATGGTTTAATTTATTTAATTATGGATTGGGGTAAAAATGCTCACTTGGATGCAGCATCATAAAAAATATTTAGTTGTTACTATTTGGATTAGTGTTATTGCTTTTGTTGGAGCAGGTTTTGTTGGCTGGGGAAGTTATGATTTTAACACCGATAGATCTAATTCTGTTGCAAAAGTAGGCGATGAAAAAATAAGCTATGATGAGTTTAATCTCAAATATTCTCAATTATTTAGCTATTATTCTCAACTAAACAATGGCAATTACACACAAGAACAAGCACAAAAAGATGGCTTGGATACTCAAGCTATCAATGAACTTATACAAGAAAAATTACTACTTTCTTATGCTAAAACTTTGGGTTTAAATGTGAGCGAGGAAGAAATTGCTTATGATTTAGCACATCAAAAAATCTTTCATAATGCTTCAGGTGTTTTTGATAAAAATTTATACTACAATCTACTTGCAAGAAACAACTATACACCAAAAACTTATGAAAAAATCATTCATGATGAGTTGTTACTTAAAAAAATCAATGCTATTTTAAATTTACAAATCAAACCAAATGAGCTTGATATGTTTGGTGCAAGTTTTTTAATGCAAGATAGTTTAAAAGTCCAAGCTATAAAACTTGATAACAAAAATATAACAATTGATGAAAAAGAGTTAAAACAAACTTGGGAGAAAAATAAAGAACTCTATAAAACACAAAAAAGCTACGAACTTGCAACTTATTTTTTAAACCCTGATATAATCAAAGTTGATGATAAAGAAATCCAAGCTTACTATGAAGAAAATAAAAATGATTATAAAGATTTTGCAGGGAAAATTCTAAGTCTAGAACAAAGCAAAGATAAAGTGATAAAAGATTTAAAACTTTCTAAACTTAAACTTAAAGCCAATGAAAGCTATGTGGCTTTAAGAAAAAATGAGCTTAATTTTGATAAAAATATCACAATCAGCGATGCTGATATTTATTATCCTTTAGAAAATATACAAAAAGCTAAAGAAAATGATTTTATCAAACCTTTTAAATTTGAAAATGGCTATATGGTTGCAAAAGTTATAAAAATAAATCCTATACAAACTATGACTTTTGAGCAAGCTAAAAACGAAGTAAGTAAACTTTACATTAAAGAAAAAACTAAAGCCTTATTAGAAGAAAAAGCAAAACTTGCCCTAGATAATTTCCAAGGCATAGACATAGGAACTTATAGTCGCGACTCAGCTAAAAATGCAAAAGTAGGTGATATGATGAATGATACTGAATTTAGCGAGTTTTTAATGCATGTATTTGACTCAAACAAAGCTAAATCTTATGTATTGTTTGATGATAAAGCAATTGTTTATGAAATCACAAAACAAACTTTAGAAAATAAAAATAAAGAAGAAATTTATAAATTCATCATAGAGCAAAGTGCCAGACAAACTAAACAAGCTTTACTTAAGGAAGAATTATTAAAAAAACTTATAGAATTATATCCAATTCAACGCTATTATAAAGGAAATACAAATTGAATATTTTAGGAATTGATTTAGGCTCAATACAAACTTGCGCCATATTAGCACAAAAAAGCGAAGAAGGACTTAAAATCATTGGTTTTGGAAAGTCAAAATCAAATGGTATAAAAAAAGGAGCAATTACCAATATAGAACTTGCTTCAAAATCTATAGAAGAGGCAGTAGCCGATGCACAAATGATGTCAGGTGTGCATTATGATAAGGTAATTGTATCTATTTCAGGTGCTTATGCAAAAAGCGTAGATAGCATAGGTGTGGTTAATATACCAAATCATGAAATAGGTATTAAAGAAATTCACAGAGCAGTAAGCACAGCAAAACATACTGCAAATATACCTAGTGGATATGAAATCATTCATGTATTGCCTTATAATTTTAAAGTAAATGATCTTGAACATGTAGAAGATCCTTTAGGAATGAGCGGAAATCGCCTTGAAGTTTCTACACATATTGTAATCTCACAAGAAGTGCATATTAAAAATCTAAAAAAAGCCGTGGAGCTTGCTGATCTTAGAGTAGATAACATCGTTCTTTCAGGATATGCTTCTTCTATTGCATGTTTTGATGATAGTGAAAAAGAATTAGGTGCTATTTTAATCGATATGGGTGGAGCAGTTTGTGATATGGTCATTCATGCGGGTAATTCTATACGCTATAATGAATGCTTACAAATTGGTTCAGTAAATATCACTAATGATTTATCCATAGCTTTACATACCCCACCAAAAGAAGCGGAAAAACTAAAATTAAATTACGCATCTTTAGCACAAAATGAAAACTCGATCATACAAATTCCATACATGGGTGATGAAAAAAGAAAAAATGAAGTTTCAGTAGAAGTTATATCTAATGTAATTTATGCAAGAATTGAAGAAACTATTATTATTTTAGCTAAAATGCTAAGCGATAATGCTTGTGCAAATCAAGCAGGAGCAGGCATAGTATTAACAGGTGGAATGACAAAATTTGCAGGACTTGACAAACTTGCTTCAGCTTATTTTGATAATAAAGCTGTTAGAATAGCGACCGCAAAAAAAGATACTATGGATGGCTTTAAAGAAATTTTTGAAGATGCAGAAAATAGCTGCGCTATAGGTCTTTGTTTATATGGTGGTGGACATTTTACTCCTTATGAGTTAGACTCTAATGAGAAACTAAGATATAAAGGAGAACCTGAATTTATCAATAAACAGATTAAACAAAATCTCACCATAGAAGAGCACGAAAAAGAAAATAAAGATTTTGAAGAAATTTTCCAAGATCAAAAAGACTTTGAAGAGGAAAAAACAGAATTAGCAAAAGTTGAAACCAAAAAAGATAAAAAATCAGGTTTTATGCATAAATTTTGGAATAAACTAATAAACCAGTTCTAATAGGAGATACAATGAGCGAATATCTAGTAGAAGAAATGCAACACGCAAAAGGTGCAAAAATAAAAGTCATAGGCTGCGGTGGCGGTGGCGGTAATATGATAGATCATATGGTAAATATGGGCTTGCATGATCTTGATCTTATTTCAGCTAATACTGATGCACAAGCCATAGCTAAATCTTTAGCAAAAACTAGAATTCAACTAGGTGAGAAAAAAACCAAGGGTTTGGGTGCTGGAATGCAACCAGAAATTGGAGCAGAAAGCGCAAGAGAAAGTTTTGAAGAAGTAAAAGCTGCTTTAAGTCAAAGCGATATAGTGTTTATTTCAGCAGGTCTTGGTGGTGGAACTGGTACAGGTGCAGCTCCTGTTGTAGCACAAGCTGCTAAAGAAGTAGGTGCATTAACCGTTTCAGTTGTAACTATGCCTTTTGCATTTGAAGGAAAACAAAGAAAAAAATTAGCAGAAGCTGGCTTAGCTGAATTAAAAAAAGAAAGTGATTCTATCATTGTAATCCAAAATGAAAAACTTCTTAGTATACTTCCAAAAAAAGCAGGCATAAAAGAAGCATTTAAACTAGTTGATGATATCTTAGCTAGAGCTGTTAGAGGTATGGTTTCTATCCTTTTAGAAGATGGCGATATTAATGTTGACTTTGCTGATGTTAGAACTGTTATGAGCCACAGAGGTTTAGCGCTAATGGGCGTGGGTCATGGAGAAGGTGAAAATGCTATCATGGACGCATTATCAAGTGCTATAGAATCTCCATTATTAGATGGTATGACTATGAAAGGCGTTAAAGGCGTAATTATCCATTATAAAATTGGTCCTGAATGCTCATTGATAGAAATTTCACAAGCTACTCAAAGCATTAGCGATATAGCAGATGAAAATGCAAAAGTAATCTTTGGTGCAACTACTGATGAGAGTATGGGTGATCGTGTTGAAGTAACTATCATTGCTACAGGTTTTGAAGATAAAGCTGAAATAGAAAGTGCTAAAGAACAAGAAGAAAGTAAAAAAAATAGCTATATGAATTTGCGCAAAGCTAGCGGTGGATTTGATGAAGAAGTAATTTCTCAACTTGACGTTCCTGCTTTCTTGCGTCGCCAAATGGATTAATTTTTTAGTAAAAATCCTTATATGAATTCTTCATTATTATGTGATTTTTACGAACTAAGTATGGCTTATGCTTATTTTAAACAAAATATGCATAAGCAGATTGTTTATTTTGAAGTTTTTTTTAGAAAAGCTCCCGATAATGCTTCTTATGCTGTTTTTTGTGGATTAGAACAAATCATAAATTATATTAATCATTTTTCTTTCTCTCAAAGCGATATAGAATTTTTAAAAAATACTCACAAATTTGATGATGATTTTTTAAATTACCTTTTAACCTTAAAATTTAGCGGGGATATACTAAGTGTTAAAGAAGGTGAATGTGTTTTTGCCAACACACCACTAATGATCATCAAAGCGCCTATAATAGAGGCTTTATTATTAGAAACTTTCATACTTTTAACCCTAAATCATCAATGTCTAATTGCCACTAAAGCTAGCAGAATTACTCAAATTGCAAAAGAAAAATTACTCTTAGAATTTGGCTCTCGTAGAGCCCATGGAGAAAGTGCAGCTTTAAATGGAGCTAGAGCTGCTTTTATAGGTGGTTTTCATGCAAGTGCTTGTACTTTAGCTGGGAAAAAATTTAATATTCCTATTAGCGGAACCATGTCTCATGCTTGGGTACAAATGTTTGATGATGAGCTAAGTGCTTTTAGAGCATATTGTCAAATTTATAAAGATAATATAAGTCTTTTGATTGATACTTATGATTATAAAAAAGGTATTGAAAATGCTATTTTAGTTTTTAATGAGTTAAATGCGCAAAATTCTATGCAAAATTATTCCATCCGTATTGACTCAGGAGATTTGCTGAAAATCTCTAAATATATTAGAAAAAAACTAGATCTTGCTAACTTAAAAAAATGCAAAATCATAGCTAGTAATGCTTTAGATGAGTTTTTCATAGAAAAATTACTAAAAAACAAAGCTCCAATCGATGCTTTTGGTATTGGAGAAAAACTTATTACTTCAGCAAGCTCGCCTATTTTTGGAGCTGTTTATAAGCTTGTTGCATTAGAAAAAAACAATCAAATCATCCCTAAAATAAAAATCAGCGCAAGCTCAAGCAAAACAACCTTGCCACATTTTAAAAAACTTATAAGGTATTATAAAGAAAATAAAGCAAGTTTTGATATTTTATATACACATGATGAAAGTATTAAAAATTACCAAGGTTATACATATAAAAATTTACATGAGCTTATTTTTAAAGATGGAAAATTAATCTATGAGCTTCCTAACTTGAAAAATATTCAAGAGTATCATAAAAAAAGTGTTGGTAGTTTGGATTTTAAACTAAAAAAACTTCAAAATCCAAGTATTTATAAAGTAAAAATTTCTAAAAAATTACAAAATATGCAAAAAACTTACTTAGAAAAAAATTAATCTTTTTCTCTAAGTTTTACCTCATCTTCTACTTCAAGTAAAAATCTATCCACAAGTTCATCTTCTTTTAATTTTGCTACCACTTCGCCATGTCTTATAACTAAGCCTTGATTTTTTCCAAAAGCAATCGCCACATCAGCACCCTTAGCCTCACCCAAGGCATTTACAACACAACCCATAACACTTATATTTAATGGTTCTTTTATATGTTTGGTTTTTTCTTCTACTATTTTAATCGCTTTAATCAAATCACTTTGAATTCTTCCACAAGTTGGGCATGAGATGATATTTACTCCACTTTTTTGCACTCCACTATCTTGCAAAATCGCTCTTGCTACTTTAATCTCTTCTTCAAGTTCCCCTGTCATAGAAACTCTCATTGTATCGCCTATACCTTTTAAAAGTAAATTTCCTAAGGCAATCGAGCTTTTAACCGTGCTATGAAATTTAGTTCCTGCTTCAGTAACTCCTAAATGAAACGGATAATCACAAAGTGGTCTTAGAGCTTCATAAGCTTTTATGGTATTTTGCACATCTGAAGTTTTCATAGAAATTTTAATATCAAAAAAGTCTAAATCTTCTAGTAATTTTATATTATACAAAGCACTCTCGAGCATAGCTTCTATATTATAACCATATTTATCGCTAAATTGTTTTTCTATAGAACCATGATTTACCCCTATTCTAATAGGAATTTTTCTTTGCTTACAAGCTTGCACCACTTCTTTGATATTTTCTTTTGAGCCTATATTTCCTGGATTAATTCTCACCCCATCGATAAATTCAGCGCAAAAGACTGCTAGCTTGTGATTAAAATGTACATCCACTATTAAAGGCAAGGGGCTTTTTGCTTTGATTTCTTTTAAAGCTCTTGCATCTGCCATATCCAAACAGGCCAAACGCACTATATTTGCGCCAGCAAAATAAAGTCTGTTAAGTTGCTCTAAACAACCTTCAATATCTCTTGTTTTAGTAAAAAGCATAGATTGCACTGAAATAGGAGCATCACCACCTATTAGAACATCACCTACTTTTATTTGTCTTGTTTTATATCTTGTCATTAAAATCACTCTAAAATTATTTTAGAGTATTATAGCCCAAAAATGGGCTATATCATTAATCTTTTTTATTTTTATTAAGAGATTTGTATTTTATATCTGTATCTCTTGTTAAAAGAGTAAAAATTTGATTTGTTAAATCTTGAGTAAGTTTTTTAGCTTCCTTTTGATTTTGTAGTGAAAAATCAACTAAAATTTGCTTTGCTTTATTCTTATCTTTTTGATAAAAACTTAAATATTCTTTTTCCATAGCTTCTTGTTTTAAAGATGTATCTTTTTCAAATTTAGCATAAGCATTTTTTACAATAGGAGCATACTTATTATAATCACTCATTACAAGAGTTTGCAACTTGCGATAAATCCAATAAATTGATTCATCATCAGCTTCATTTGTTCCTTGTTGATATCCTGCAATAAACTCATCATTACCAAAATAATAAGGCAAATACACACTCAAATCAGCCATTCCTATTGCGACATAATTTAACCTACCTATTTCTTTAGGAAGCCACGGTCTAACTTGCATGATGTGAGATTCATAAGTTCTAAACACACTCACAACACGGTAAATGTTTTCATTTTCATTGAAATTTGTATATGGATCATATTTTGTTCCATCATAGTGTGATCTCAAAGCTTTTTTTAAATCATCCACACTAAGTTTTTGCTCAGGTTGTAAAAACACATTAAAATTAGCACCATTTTTTACATCTTGATTTAAAGATGGATTAAACATTTTTTGTATCCACCAAACTCTAGGATAATTATAAGTTAAATCTCTATCATCATTTCTTGTATAAACTTTAAAAAAATCAAAATCCTTATCTACTTTAGGATTATACGCTTTATGAATGACGGCAAAATTTATTAAATTTTTAGAATGCAAGGTATTTTCATCGTTAAATTTTAATTGCTTCAACCTACCCTGGTTTGCGCTAACAAAATACGAATTATTAGGAATTTTTACAGCCATCCACTGATGTGCTGTAGCACTTTCTAAATACCAAATTTCTTTAGAATCCACAAAAGCTACTCCAAAGCCCTCAGCAGCTCCTTGCTTTTCTATAATATCACCCAATAACAAAACACCTTCTTTTGCGCTTTTAATTCTTGGAAGCAAAACATCTAAAATATCATCTTCACTAATACCATTTTTCTCATTATAAGGATCAAATTTTAAAAGTTCATCTTTTGCATAAATTGATTCAGTAGCACTTATCCCAACACCCTTTTCATTAAAACCAGTAGCACCATGTAATTTACTTTGCCAATTAGCTATAGTGCTATATTGAAAAGATTTAGCAGGTAAAGGGTAGGTAAAATCATTCATTCCTTGATGTGCCTTAGTGCTATAAATACCTTTTTGATTTTCAACTCTTGGATGGATTAAAAAAACCTGTGCTTTATCTGCTTTACTATCAGCACTTCTTGCAACTAGCATAGAGCCATCTTTACTTGCTTCATTTGGCACTAAAATAGTAGTGCAAGCCAAAGCATTATTAAGCAAAGCACCAAAAAGTACACAACTTGTAAGAAAACTAAACTTTTTCATTTTCTCTCCTTTAAATTTAAGAAATTAAAAAAGTATATTCTTATCAAAATAAATTTAAAATTAAAAATAAAATATTGTTTTTATTATAAAATAATAATTATTTATAAATAAATATATTTTTTAAGAAAAATCAACCGGATCTATATCGCAAGTAATATTTTTAAAATTTAAAACAAAATGCTCAAATTTTACAAGTTCTTGATGAGTATTAGCACGCAATAATACATAAAAACGCCATTTTTTATTTAGCATTTCAATGCCACAAGCACCATGGCCTACTAATTGCACTTGTTTTAATTCTTGAACTTTATTAGCTATAAATTCACACAAATTTAAAGCTTTGTTTTTATCCTCATCCTCAACAATTAGCCTTAAAAGTCTTTTAAATGGGGGATAAAGCTCACTTCTAGCATTTAATTCATCTTTTAAAAAACTATCATAATCTTGTATATATTTTTCAAAAAAAGATCTATTTTTGGTTTGTAAAAGCACCCTACCCTCGCCCTTTCGACCTGCACGACCTGCTACTTGCATAGCAAGAGCCAAAGTCTCTTCTAAGGCTTTAAAATTAGGTCTAAATAAGTACTCATCAAGACCCAAAATCACACTCAAATCCACGTTGTGATAATCATGTCCTTTAGCAAGCATGGAAGTACCTACTAAAATATCAATTTTTTCTTGGTTAAAATCTTTTAAAATCATATCAAGCTTTTTTACACTGCTAATCTCATCACTATCAAATCTTTTTATGATAGGATTAAACTCAGCTAATTCTTTTTCTAAAAGCTCACAAAGCTCTGCTGTGCCCATTTTTTTAGCTTCAAGCATAACTCCATTGCAAGTTGGGCAGGTTTGATCGATTTCTTTAGTGAAATTACAATAGTGACATTTTAATGCATTTTTATTTTTGTGCAAACTCAAAGCAATAGAACAAAAAGGGCATTTAATAGTATTAGCGCATTCTTTACATAAAATTTGTCTAAAATTTGCCCTTGTAGGTAAAAATACCACGGCTTGCTTTTTATTTCTTAAGCTAATTTTTAATTCTAAAAGCAATTTTGATGAAACACTAAGCTCACTCTCATCGTATAAAAACTGCTTTTTGCTTTCAAAGAAAGTTCCTTTAAGTCTAAAACAAGGATGTTTATAAAAACTTACAACACTTGGAGTAGCAGAACCTAAAAGAACTTTTATATGCATTTTTTTTGCTATAAATAAAGCCAAATCTCTTGCATTGATTTTTGGATTATTAGAAGCTTTATAAGAATTATCATGCTCCTCATCAATAATAATCAAACCTAAATTCTCAAAAGGCAAAAACAAAGCCGACCTAGCTCCCACCACTAAAAGAGCTTTTGAATTTGCTAAATCTTGCAAACATTCTTGCTTTTTTTTCTTAGTAATTTTAGAATGCCACAAGAAAAAATGCTCGCCAAAATATACTTTTAATCTTTTTTGCATTTGTGGAGTTAGAGCGATTTCTGGCATTAAAAGCAAAACCTGCTTTCCTTGCTCTAGATATTCTTTTATCAAGCTAATATAAATTTCAGTTTTACCACTTCCTGTATCACCAAATAGCAAACTAGTTTGTTTGGTTTTTATAAATTCCAAAGCCTCTTGCTGGTTTTTACTTAAACTAGGTGTTTTTTCTATATGAATTTTTTCATTTTTATACTCTTTAATGCTTTCAAACATACCTAAAACAAAAGCTATTTTACTAGCATAATAATAAGCAATAAATTGAGCAAGTTCGTATTGATATTGCGTTAGTTTAAAACCTGTTTTTTCCTTTATGGCTTGGGTTTTAAAATCAGGCTTTGAACATTTTTGTAAAATTATAGCTTTGAGATTTTTTTTCCTTGCAAGATCAACTATTACCTCATCTAAAATTTCAAATTCTTCTTCACATTCATAAGTTAAGGTATCTAAATAATATCCTTTAATAGCAAGTTGATAAAAATTCAAAACCCATAATCCTTACAATTTAAACTCACACATTCTAAAAAAACTTTTTCACTATTATAAGAAAAATCTATGTAATTTTTAGAATTTATAAAAAATCTATATTGAGTATTTGCTATTTTCATCCACGATTTTTTAGATGAAATGATTGGTTTTTCTAAAACGCTGTAAGTGCATTGTTTCGTATTTTTATAATTTTGAGAATTAGAACATACAAATAATTTTTGATTTTCACTATTTATCAAAGCTTCATCTAAAATTGCTAGAAAATCCTTACTTTCTTTAAATAAAAACTGATTTCTAAGTAAAGACAAAGAAGCATTGATAAGTTCTACCTCACTTTTTACTTGAATGAGTTTAGCATCGTTTTTTCCAAAAGAAAAATACGGATAAGCAATTACGCTAAGAATAGCAATAATCATCATACAAAAAATAAGCTCTATCAAAGTAAAAGCTTTTTTTGTTTGCATTTATTTTATTTCTTCATCGATAGTATTGATAAGTTTATTGAGTTCTTTTTTTAAGATATAGTTTTCGTAGCTAAGTTTTACAAAAGCATTAATGAAATTTGCAAGCTCTATCTTGCCTGTACCTCCAGAAATTAAAGCAATTTCATCTTCAAGATGATTTGCAAATTCATTACTGCATGTTACAACAAAGTCTTTTGCATAGACATTAATTGTAACTTTTCTTTGGTTATTGTTTGCCAAGAACTGCCTCTATTTTTTTGATCACATCTTCGCTTTCAATATTTTTATTTTTAAGCTCTTCTTCTAAACGTGCGATTTGATTGTTTTTAGCTTCATTTTGTGCTTTTACACTTACTAATTCATTTCTTAAATTTTCATTGATTTCACATACTTCATTATATTTAGCCAAAAGCTCATTTACTTTATCTGTCATTGTGTTGATTATTCTTTCATCATACATATTTTCTTGCCTTTATTGATTTTATATTTAGAGTATTTTAAACACATAATTGTAACAAAAAAAAATTTAATTTTGCATAGCTTTTTGTTTTAAAATTTAAATTTTTACAAAAAATTTTGTGTAAAATTAGCAAAAATACAAGTTAGGAAAATTTATGTTTGAACTTACTAGTGATTTTAAGCCAAGTCCTGATCAAAAACAAGCCATTGATGGTATAGTAAAAAGCATTAAAGCAGGTAATAAATACCAAACCTTGCTAGGTGTTACAGGCAGTGGAAAAACTTTCACTATGGCAAATATCATTAAAAACTTAAACATGCCCACTCTTATCATGAGTCACAATAAAAGCTTATGCGCGCAACTTTATAGTGAATTTAAAGGCTTTTTTGCAAATAATCACGTGGAGTATTTTATAAGCTATTATGATTATTATCAGCCAGAAGCTTATATACCAAGAACGGATGTGTTTATAGAAAAAGATAGTTCCACTAATGAAGACTTAGAAAGATTAAGACTAAGCGCAAGTGCTTCGCTTTTAAGTTATGATGATGTTATTTGTATAGCTAGTGTTTCGGCAAATTATGGCTTGGGAAATCCAAGTGAGTATGTGGGTATGGTTTTAATTTTAGAACTAAATATGCAAATTTCACAAAAAGAACTTTTAAAAAAACTTGTAGATATGGGCTATAAACGCAATGATAATTTCTTTGATAGGGCTGATTTTAGAGTAAATGGAGATATAGTAGACATATATCCAGCTTATTATGAAGATGAAGCTATTAGACTTGAGTTTTTTGGCGATGAGCTTGAGGCGATGTATCATTATAATGTCTTAGAAAATAAAAAAGGTAAAGATTTAAAAAAATTCATACTTTACCCAACTAGTCAATTTAGCGTAGGTGAGGCTAGGCTTAAAGAGGCTATAAAAGGTATAAAAGCTGAATTAAATGAACGCCTTGCTTATTTTGAAAATGAAAATAAACTCGTAGAAGCACAAAGGTTAAAACAAAGAGTAGAATTTGACCTTGAAATGCTTCAAAGCACTGGAATGTGCAAAGGAGTTGAAAATTATGCTTTGCATTTAACAGGGCTTAAAAGCGGTGATACACCTTATACGCTTTTTGATTATTTTGCTATTAAAAACCAAGACTTTTTAGTCATTGTAGATGAATCTCATGTATCTTTACCACAATTTCGTGGGATGTTTGCAGGGGATAGAAGTAGAAAGCAAACTTTGGTTGATTATGGTTTTCGCTTGCCAAGTGCCTTAGATAATAGACCTTTGATGTTTGATGAATTTATTAATAAAAATTGTAAATTTTTATTTGTTTCAGCCACACCTGCACCTTTAGAACTAGAATTAAGCAAAGAAAATATTTTTTATCAAATCATGCGTCCAACAGGGCTTTTAGATCCTAAAATAGAAATCAAAGATAGTGAAAATCAAGTAGAAATTTTATACGATGAAGCTAAAAAAGTTATAGAGCGTAATGAAAGAGTTTTAATAACTGTTTTAACTAAAAAAATGGCCGAAGAGCTTAGTAAATACTACTTAGAACTTGGCTTAAAAGTAAAATACATGCATTCAGAAATTGACGCAATAGAGCGTAATGAAATCATCCGTGGTTTAAGAAGTGGTGCTTTTGATATTTTAATCGGGATTAATCTTTTAAGAGAAGGACTTGATTTGCCTGAAGTTTCTCTTATAGCGATTATGGATGCAGATAAAGAAGGCTTTTTAAGAAGTACCACTGCACTCATTCAAACGATGGGGCGTGCTGCTAGAAATGTTAATGGGAAAGTTTTACTTTTTGCCAAAAAAATCACAAAATCTATGCAAGAAGCTATCGATACTACTAATAAAAGAAGGGTTTTACAAGAAGCTTATAATAAAAAGCACAACATCACACCAACCTCAGTAAAAAGAAATATAGAAGAAAGTTTAAAACATGAACTTGAGCAAGGAGAAATTTATCGTAAAGGCAAAGAACTTGAAAAAATGCCTGCAAAAGAACGCGCCAAAATAGTAAAAGAATTAAGAAAACAAATGTTAGAAGCTGCTAAAAATCTTGAATTTGAAAAAGCAGCAATGCTTAGAGATGAGATTAATAAATTAAGAACTTTATAATCCCTTAAAACAAGGGATTATTTATTTGCTCTTTCTATATACTCTCCACGCACAGTATCAACGCGAATCACTTCCCCTTCTAGCACATGGAAAGGAATTTGCACCACTGCACCTGTTTCTAAAGTAGCTGGTTTTTTGTTTGAACCTTGAGTATCACCTTTGAAATTTGGTGCTGTTTCGATAATTTTAAGCTCCATTACTTGAGGCACTTCCACACCAATTGCTTTTCCATTGTGGAATAAAACATCCACCATGGTTCCATCAAGCATCCATTTTTTAGCTTCACCCACATCTTCATCACTAATTGCAACTTGCTCATAAGTTTGAGTATCCATAAATTGACAATTTTCACCATCATCATATAGATATTGCATTTGTTTTTCTTCTAAATTTGGAGATTCACATTTATCTCCTGCATGGAAAGTTTTTTCTAAAACCTTACCATCGATAAAAGATTTAATTTTAATACGTACAAAAGCAGGACCTTTTCCTGGTTTTACATGTTGATATTCTACGATTTTAAAAGGAATACCATCAATTTCTATTTTTAAACCTTTTTTTAAATCTCCCATTCCATAAGAAGCCATATATTTTCCTTAATTTTAAAATTAAAAAATAATTGTAACAATTAAGGCTTATAAAAAGCCTTAAATTTCTGCATATTCTGCAAAAATACAAGCATCAACAGCTCTTAATTCTTCAAGCAAAGCTTTTGAAATTTTTGCATCAAGTAAAATCACAGCTAAAGCTTTTCCAAAGCCATTTCTACCAAGTCTAAAATCAGCTATATTGACATTATTTTTAGCTAAAATTCCGCTAACATTAGCAATAACTCCTGGTATGTCATTATTGTTTAAAATTATCATTTTTCCTTTTGGTTTAAAATCTACATCAAAACCATTTAATTCTACTATTCTTTGTTCATTTTCACCAAAAATAGTTCCTGAAATAGAAAGGTTAGAATTATCTGTGATTACCTTTATGGTGATTTTATTACTATAACCACTACTTGGCAAAATACAAGAAGAAAGTTCTACGCCCTTATCTTTAGCTACAAAATGCGCGTTAATATAATTAATATTTTCACCTAAAATACCTCTTAAAACACTCACTGTTGCAAAAGTTAGTAAAGACTCATTATACTCGCTAATTTGTCCTTCACTTTCAAGCTTAATCGCTTTAATAGGAGTTTTATCAAGCTGAGCAGCCAAAAAGCCCATTTTAGAAATAAGCTCAATATAAGGTGCTACAAAACTTGGCAAATCTTCAGTTTTAATTGGTAAATTTAAAGCATTAGGATAAGAAATTCCTCTTGCAGCATTTAAAGCTTGCTCGCATGCTTGGATAGCTATATTTTCTTGACTTTCTAAAGTATTTGCACCAAGATGAGAAGTAACAGAAACATTTTCAAAGTCTAAAAATGGATGATTAGTTGCAGGTTCTTTATTAAATACATCTATGCCAAGCCAAGCTATTTTACCACTTTTTAATCCCTCGCACAAAGCATCTTCATTATAAAGGCCACCTCTAGCACAATTTATCAATCTTACGCCATCTTTCATTTTAGAAATTTCTTCAAAAGAAATCATATCTGTTGTTTCTTTTGTTTTTGGTGTATGTATGGTAATAAAATCACTTTGAGTTAAGATTGTATCTAAAGAATTCACGCACTCAATACCCAAATCAGTCATTTTAGAAGCTACCACATAAGGATCATAAGCTATAACTTTCATACCAAAAGCTTTTGCGCGTACAGCTACTCTTGAGCCTATATTGCCAAAACCTATAACCCCTAAAGTTTTGTTCATAAGTTCAACACCATACCACTTTTCTCTTTCCCATCTTCTTTGTATTTTTAAAAAATTATGAGCATTTACAAAAGATCTTGCAGAGCATAATAGATGATTCATAGTAAGTTCGACTGCTGCTATAGTATTAGCCGTTGGTACATTCATAACTATAATGCCTTTTTTAGAGCATTCATCTATATCAACATTATCAACCCCAACACCTGCTCTAACTAAAGCTTTTAAATTAGAACATGCATTGATAAATTTCAAATCCACATCTGTTGAACTTCTAGTAATAGCTACATCTACATCACTTAATTTTGTTAAAAGCTCATCTTTAGGTAAATGCGCTGCTTCAATAAGTTCTACATCATCAGCTTTTCTTAAAAGCTCCACACCTTTGTCTAATATTGCATCACATACAATAATTTTTTTCATAACCAAACCTCCTTTAATTTTGCATTTATGTTGTAAATTTTTAATTTGTCGATCAGTGCGTTTAAAACTTTTTCATTATTTGTATCTAAATAAATTGCCACTTCATCTTTGCTTTGTGTTAAAGTGTATTTGATAAAAAAAGAATGCAAAGTTTGCTTTAAACAAAACATAGAATAAACATCGTTTTTATTTACATCGAGCATATAAAATTTTTGTTTTGGTTTTACCACAGAATCATCCATATTAAAACTCATATAAAATTCATTCGCTGCTGGAGAAAAATCATTAATTTTAAGATTTGAAAGCTTATCTTGCCAAGTTTGTGGCAATTCTTTTTTTATCTCATCAAAAGAATATTTAACATTTTGTGAGATAGGTAAATTTCCAACATTTACATATCTCACCATAAAAACAAAAGCAACAATCAAAGCTAGGCTTAAAAAGCCTAAAATACCATAAAGGGTATATTTTTTCATTTGTTATTATGAAAGTTGATCTTTGATAATATCACCTAAAGTTACTTTATCATTATCATTGATTTCGTTTAACGCTTCTCTTTCTTTCATTCTTGCAAGACTTTTTACGCTTAAACGAATTCTATTTTTCTTTTCATCAATGAAAACAATTAAAGCTTCTATTGTATCGCCTACTTTTAAACTTGAAAAATCAATATTACCTAAATCTTCTTTGTGGATTAGCGCATCAACACCCTCTTCAAGCTCTACAAAAACTCCAAAATCTTTAATATCTCTAATTTTTCCTGAGATAATATCATTCACTTGGTGTTTTTGTGCATAAACTTGTACAGGACTTTTTTGCAATTCTTTAGTGCTTAAAGAAATTTTTTGATTTTCTTTGTCAAGCTTGATGATTTTAACTTCTATAACATCACCAACTTTATACATATCTTTGCATTTATCGTTTCTATTCCATGAAGCGTCTTCATTATGCAATAAACCTTCTAAGTTTGCAATTTTTACAAAGGCACCAAAATTAGTCACAGAAGTAACACTACCTTTTACCACATCACCTACTTTATGTGATTTTAAAAACTCATCAAAAGGTTTTGCTAATAAATTTTTTAAAGAAACTCTAAGTCTTCTTTCTTTAGCATTAATCTCAATTACTTCTACATCAAGCTCTTGGCCTTCGCTAATATAATCTTTTGGATTTTTAGCATTTTTATCCCAAGAAATTTCACTTATATGTAAAAATCCTTCTATATCATTTCCCAAATCAACAAAAGCACCATATGGCTCTATATTTGAAACTGTAACCTTAATAGTGTCACCAACCTCTAAACCATCTTTAATTTCATCCCAAGGATCAGGCATAGCAAGTTTGATAGATAAAGAAAGATGTTTTTTATCTTTATCATATTTAATCACTTTTACAGGAACCTTATCGCCCTCATTATACAATGAACTAGGATTTACTGGCCCCTTGTAAGAAATTTCACTATAGTGAACCAAACCATCAACACCGCCTACATCAACAAACATACCATAGGTAGTAATTTTTTTAACAATGCCTTCTATAATTTCTTCTTGGTTTAACACATTTGAGATAATCTCTTTGCGTTTTTTTCTTTCCTCATCTACTATTTTTTTTCTAGAAACTACTATGCTTTGAGCTTCTTTATCTATTTTGATAATTTTAACTTTGAAAGTTTTGTTGATGATGTTATTTGAATCTTTAAAGCTACTTTGTGATTTTGGCAAGAAAAATTCTACTCCATTCTCATCCACAGCTACAAAGCCACCTCTATTTTTACCAATGATTTTTACATCAAACATACTTTCATCATCTTTATAATTATCAATAAATTCTTTAACTTTTTGCTTTCTTAAAGCTTTTTTATGAGAAAGTAAAGATCTGCCACCGCGAGAACCCACTATAGCAACTTCTAATGTATCGCCTTCTTTGAAGATAAATTCGCCTTTGTCGTTTTGAATTTCTTCTATTGCTAAAATACCTTCTGATTTTTGCCCTACATTTACAAATACCTCATCGCCTTTAATCGCGACAATTATACCCTGTGTAGTTGCCTCCTCATCAGACTTGAAAGATTCCTCAAGCATTTGCTCAAAATCTTCTTCTATGATAATATCCTCTAGTCTGTTTTGAACTTTTTTGTTCACCTCGCTCATCGTGGTCCTTTGTTTTAAATTTTAATTCTTGATTATAGTATTGTTTTCTTTAAACTTAGTTAATTTTGGTGTATTCTTTGATTTTTTCCAAAACCAAATCAATTACCCAATCCGGTGTAGAAGCACCTGCGCTAATACCACATTTTTCTTTACCACTAAACCATTCTTTTTGAATTTCTTTTTCATTTTCGATTAAGTAACTATCCTCGCAGTAGTTTTTTGCTATCAAAAAAAGTTGCTTAGTATTAGCTGAATTTTTTCCTCCAACTATTATCATTACATCACTTTTTTTAGCAAGCTCATTGATTGCTTCTTGATTTTTAAAAGTCGCATCGCATATGGTATTAAAAACACGCACTTCCTTAACCCTAAGCATTAAAAAATTCACAATTTCCATAAATTTTTCTATCTTTTTTGTAGTTTGTGATACCACTGCAATTTTAGAAGGTAATTTAATATCAAATAATTCTTTTTCATCAAGCACTACATAAGCCTTAGTACTTACATAACTTCTCACCCCTTTTACTTCAGGATGATTTTCATCTCCAAAAATCACAACTTCATAGCCTTCATTGCTCATTTGCTCACAAATTTTTTGAGGTTTAGTCACAAAGGGACAAGTTGCATCAAAAATTTCTATATCTTTTTGCTTTAATTTTTCCAAATCTTGCTTTGTAATACCATGGGTTCTAATGATAGCTTTTTTTTCTGTGCTTAATTCGTTGATGTCGTTTAATGTTTTAACATTATAATTTTTCCAAAGTCTTGTGATTTCTTCATTGTTATGAATTAAAGGGCCTATGGTAGCTGCATCTTTAATCTGTTCAGCCTTTTTAATAGCTCTTTTTACCCCGAAACAAAATCCATAGCTTTTTGCTAGTTCAATCTCCAAATTTAGCTCCTATTTGCTTTAAAATCTCAATAAAATTTGGAAAAGAAGTTTTAATACATTCACTATCATCTACTTCCATTCCACATCTTAAACCTAAAATTAAAAAACTCATCGCGATTCTATGATCTCCAAAGCTTTCTATTTTAGCATTTTTAGCTTCGCCACCTTCTACTTCAAAACCATCTTCAAATTCTTTTACCTTTATGCCACATTTTTGCAAATTTAATACAATTGATTTGATTCTATCGCTTTCTTTTACGCGCAATTCTTTAGCATTTTTTATAATGCTTTTTCCTTTTGCACAAGCAAAAGCTATAGCCAAAGCTGGAATTTCATCAATCAACCATGCGATATTTTCACTCACATTTATCGCCTTTAAAGGCGCACTTTCAACATAAATTTCTCCAATACTTTCAAAATCTTCATTGATAATATTATAAGTGATCTTTGCACCCATTTTTTCTAAAATTTTAAAGGCCTCAATGCGTGTTTTATTTAACAAAACATTTTTTAAAACTACTTTTGAATGAGGTAAAATACAAGCAGCTAAGGCAAAATAAAAGGCCGATGATGGATCATTTGGTACACATACTTCAAATGCTTTTAATTTTTCTTTTAAAGGATTTATTTTGATAAAAGTTTTATCCTCATTTAAATATTCAATGCAAGCTCCCATTTTATTAAGTATAATCTCACTATGATCTCTTGAAAGCTCAATTTCTTTAAAATAACTTTCTTTTTTGGCAAATAAAGCTGCTAAAATTAAAGCCGATTTTATCTGAGCTGAAGCAATATTACTACTAAAATCAAAACCTTCTAACTTAGCTCCTTGTATACAAATAGGTGCTAAATTTGCATTAGCTCTTCCATAAATTTTAGCCCCTAAACTCATCAAAGGCTCGCTTACACGTCTCATCGGCCTAGCATTTAAATAACAATCCCCACTAAGTACAAAAATTTCATCTTCAATAGCGCTTAAAAGACCTATTAAAAGTCTCATAGCTGTACCTGAATTGCCACAATCTAAAACACAATTTGGAGATTTTATATATTTTGGAGCTTTAATGTAAATTAATCCATCAATTTCCTCAACCTCAGCTCCCAAAGCTTGAATAATTGCTAAAGTATGCAAAGTATCTTGTGCTTTTAAATAATTTTTAATTTTGCAAGTTCCTTGAGTAAGCAAAGAAAAGATAGCAAAGCGATGAGATATAGACTTATCAGAAGCTATATCTTCAAGCTCTACCCTAAAAGAACTAATAGGACTGATTTTCATCGAAGTTTTAAACCATGCTCATCATCTAAAGCTTTGATGATTTTATCAATATATTCAAGGATAATATTATCTTCTAAGGTTTTTTCAAAATCTCTAAATACTAAATTAATAGTCAAGCTATAAAAATCGCCTAAATTCTCATCTGTATATAAATCTACTACTCTAAAACTTTCTAATCTTTCAATATCTAATTTAGTAATAGTGTGTTTGATTTTTTCATATTCAAAACCCTTAGGTATAACTATACTTAAATCCCTGCTCATAGATGGAAATTTAGAATAAGCTTTAGCGGTTTTAAAGTCTTGTTTTAAGCCCTCTAAATCAAGCTCGCAAATATAAGTTTTAACCAGATCTCTTTTATTTTCTATACTTAAATGCACTCTACCTATAAACCCTAGGCGCTTACCATTTTTATATACATTTGCTTGCTCATATGGGCTTAAAAATGCGTATTCTGATTTTTGCAAACTAAACTCACCTATAATGCTTTTTAATTCTGCTAAAAAAGTATAAAAATCTACCAAAACAGGTTTAGCTTTATTTGTGATTTTAGCTTCTTCTTTGTAGCCACTAAAGATCATAGCAAATTTAGCATGCTCGTTTGAAAACTCATCAAAAACACTACCACATTCAAAAAGTTTGATTTTCTTTTTAGAATTTCTTAGATTAAAGCTTGCTGCATTTAAAAGATGATTTATCAAAGTACTTCTTAAAGTATTAAGTTCATTGGTGATAGGATTAATAAGCTTATTTTTAATACATTTAAATCCTAATTGACTTAATTCTTCTTCATTATCTAAAACATAATGCACACTTTCAAAATATCCATTACTACTTGCTTTTAATCTTAAATTTTTAAGCTCTTGATAATCAAAATATACTTTATTTAAGCGATTTTTTTCTTTAAATTCTAAAGCTTTTGATGGGATATTATCAATGCCAATAATTCTTACTATCTCTTCGCTAATATCAGCTATATTTGCTATATCACTGCGATGAAGTGGGATTTTGATATTAAATTGCTCATCATTTACTACACTTATTTCAAAGCCTAGTTTTTTAAGAATTTTTACTAAATTATTTTTATCTATAGGCATACCAATGATTTTATCAATCTCTGCACCAAAAATACCAATAATATTTGCTTCATTTTCTTTAAAAACTTGTTGACTTCCAGAAAAAACACTCATCGCGCTAATTTTTAAACACTCATTAAATAAATACTCCATTCCCAAAGAAAGCTTAGGCTCACTACCTCTTAAAGAACGATATATAGTGTCATTTTTCTTTTTATAAAAGGCTATTGCATTTGCTATAGTTTGAGGATGAGTATAGCTTGCTTCTATAATGATGATTTTACTTTCATCATTGATTTTAAATTTATCTTCTTGCTCTATACCTGCTAAAGCAATCAATTCATCTTTATAATAAACTCCATATTCTCCATGTTCTTGAGTTTTAATTTCTAAGATAATCTTTTCATCGATTTGACATTCTTTACAAAGCTTATGAAAATCATAAGCACAAAAAATCACCCCACTTGCATGAGTTGCATAAGTTAAAAGATTTTCTATGTTGTTGTTTTTATATAATTCAATCAAAGCAAGACGAATTTGTATCGTGATATTTAACTTAAACTCTTCTTTAATCTCTAATGCTTTATAAGCAAAAAAGCCTTCAACATCACTTTGATTTTTAACACTTAGTATTCTTCCTATACCTACGCTATTTTCACTTTCTTTTAAAGGATTTAATTCTTTTAAATTTAAATCAAGCGCTGCGCTTAAATCTCTAGCAACACCATATAAACTCAAGCAATCCCCGCGATTTGGAGTAAGTTCTATTTCAATTAATTCATCATTAAAAAGTTCATAATCATTTAAGGCTTTTCCTAGAACTAATTCCCCCATGCTTTCATCTAAAACCATAATACCTTCATTGCTTTTTCCAAAACCAAGCTCACTAGAAGAGCAAATCATACCCATAGATTCAACTCCTCTAAGTTTGGCAGGTTTTATCTCAAGTCCATTTGGAAGCACTGCACCCACTAAAGATACGGCTACAAATTGATCTTTATCAACATTTTTTGCCCCACAAACAATTTGTAAAATTTCATTCCCAACATCTACTTTACAAATATTCAATTTATCTGAATTTTCATGTTTAACTTTTTCTAAAACCTTACCTATTACAACTTTTTGAGGAGCTTTAACACTTTTGAAACTATCAACTTCTAATCCTATAGAATTTAAAGTATTTACTATAGTTTGTGTTGATATTTCACTTAAGTCAATCCATTCATTTAACCAATTTCTACTAATAATCATCTAAATTGCTCCAATAATCTTAAATCACCTTCAAACATAGAACGCAAATCAGGAATTTTATGTAAAAGCATAGCAAAACGCTCCACACCCAAACCAAAAGCATAGCCACTTACATTTTTATAACCAACAAATTTATAAACATTAGGATCAACAACACCACATCCTAAAACTTCAAGCCATCCTGTTTGCTTACAAACTCTACATCCACAACCTTTACAAAACACGCAAGAAATATCTACTTCAGCAGATGGTTCTGTAAAAGGAAAAAAGCTAGGTCTAAAACGCACTTTTACATCACCAAACATATGTTTTAAAAAATGTTCTAGCATATCTTTTAAATTTGCAAAATTTACCTTATCACCCTCTTCTACCACAAGTCCTTCTACTTGATGAAACATAGGCGTATGGGTAATATCAAAATCTCTTCTAAAAACTGCACCTGGTGCTATCATTCTAATAGGTGGTTTTTGAGATAGCATAGTTCTAATTTGAACCGGAGAAGTTTGAGATCTAAGCAAGGTTTTATCTTCAAAATAAAAAGTATCTTGCATATCTCTTGCAGGATGATTTTGTGGTAAATTTAATGCTTCAAAATTATGAAAATCATCCTCGATCAAAGGCCCTTTTTCTATACTGAAATTTAAAGCTGTAAAATATTCTATGATTTTATCCATAGTTTGCATGATTGGATGCAAAGCACCTGCATTTGAAGTTTCATCAAAAAAGCTAAAATCTTGCACACCTTGTTTCATTTTTTCATTTAAAGCTTTTTCTTCTAATTCTTTTAATTTTATTTGATATACTTCATTAAATTCATCTCTTGCTTTATTTAAACCATTAGCAAATTCTTTTTTTTCTTCACCTTGCAAATCTTTTAACTTTGCAAATTCCAAAGTCAAAATACCTTTTTTTCCTAAAACACTTACTTTTATATTTTCAAGTTCTGCTAAAGTATTTGCAGAAGCAATTTTTTCTATCATATCTTGCAATTTTAGCTCCAACTAAATTTTTTTTAAACATTCTAATGTAAAATTATTTAAAATTAGCAAAAATAACAAAAAAAGGACTACTAAATGAGAGAAAAAACCGTATTCGAACTAATCATAGAAGGAAAAATCCCTGCTAATAAAGTTTTAGAAAGTGAAAAATTTTTAGCTTTTCATGATATCAATCCTAAAGCACCTATTCATATTTTAATCATTCCAAAAGAGCATTTTGAAAACTTTCAAGAATTAAGACCTGAATTAATGAGCGAAATGACACAATTCATTCAAGAACTAGCTACTCTTTTAGGACTTGATAAAAGCGGGTATAGATTAATCACAAACTGTGGAAAAAATAGCGGACAAGAAGTTTTCCATTTACATTTTCATATGTTAGGTGGATTTGAGCTTCCAAAAAATAAAGAAACCCAAATCAATCCTGAATCACTATTCTAAAAAGAGCTTAACTCTTTTTAGATAGCAGGACCAGCTAATTTAAATTCTGCTCCTTCTTTTACATCTTCATAGCGTTTGAAATTTTCTATAAACATTTTCGCAAGCTTTAATTTAGTTTCTTCATAAGCTTTTTTATCCTCCCAAGTATTAATAGGATTTAATAGCTTACTTTCTACACCTGCTAATTCTTTTGGAACTGCAAGATTAAATAAATCATAGTTTTCAAACTCACAATTTTGTATGCTACCATCTAAAATCGCATTAATGCAAGCTCTAGTAGCTTTTATACTCATTCTTTTGCCTACACCATAAGCTCCACCGCTCCAGCCGGTATTTACTAGATAAACATTCACATTATGCTTGCTAATTTTTTCGCCCAAAAGTTTTGCATAAACAGTTGGGTGTAATGGTAAAAATACTTCCCCAAAACAAGCTGAAAAAGTCGCAACAGGTTCAGTAATACCTCTTTCAGTTCCTGCAACTTTAGCAGTATAACCACTTAGAAAATAATACATTGCTTGTTCTTTACTAAGTTTACTAACCGGAGGTAAAACGCCAAAAGCATCCGCTGAAAGGAAAATGATATTACTAGGATGACCTGCGCTAAGACTTGGCTCGTGATTTAAAATATGTTCTATCGGATAAGAAACTCTAGTATTTTCAGTTTTAGAACCATCATTAAAATCAACACTTAAATCATCTTTTAAAACTACATTTTCTAAAAGTGCATTTTGCTTTATAGCTCCATAAATTTCTGGCTCACTTTGAGGGTCAAGATTGATACATTTTGCATAACAACCTCCTTCAAAATTAAATACACCCTCATCATCCCAACCATGCTCATCATCGCCTATTAATTTTCTTTTTGGATCAGTTGAAAGAGTGGTTTTACCTGTGCCACTAAGTCCAAAGAAAAGCGCCACATCACCTTTTTCTCCAACATTAGCACTACAATGCATAGAAAGTTTATTTTCTAGTGGAAGCCAGTAATTCATCATAGAGAAAATTCCTTTTTTCATCTCTCCACCATACCAAGTTCCACCAATTACTGCTATATTTTTTTCTATGTTAAAAATAACAAAAACCTCTGAATTTAAACCATCTTTTTTATAGTCTTCATTCACACATTTACAAGCATTATATACCACAAAATCAGGCTTAAACTCTTTAAGATCTTCTTCTTTTGGACGAATAAACATATTTTTTACAAAATGCGCTTGCCATGCAATTTGCGTTACAAAACGCACAGCCTTACGACTTTTTAATGAAGCTCCACAATATGCATCTTGAATATAAATATCACTATTACTAAGTTGCTTTTTAGCTTTTGCTAAAAGTTTTTCAAATAATTCTTCACTAATAGGTTGATTAATCTTACCCCAAGCAATATATTTTTGTGAAGGATCTTGTTTTACAAAATATTTATCCTTAGGACTTCTTCCGGTAAAAATTCCCGTATCCACACTAAAGGTACCATTTTTAGTACAAACACCTTCATTGTTGTTTTTTTCATGTTTTAAAAGCTCATCATAACTAAGATTATGAAAAACTTGTCCGATATTTTCTAAACCTAAATTTTCTAAACCTATCATTTTTGCCTCCTTATTTATAAGTCATTAAAGCTTGGCCTTCACTTACACTCTCACCAGCATTTACTAAAAGTTCTGCAATTTCTCCATCTTTACTTGCGCTAACTTCAATCTCCATTTTCATAGCTTCAAGTACAGCTACAACTTGTCCTGCTTTTACACTATCATTTTCTTTGACTAAAATTTTAAATACATTTGCATTCATACTTGCAACGATAGCATTATCGCTCGTTTGGACTTTTTTAGCTTCTGCGTTGTTACTACTTACTTTTACAGCACTTTTAACATTAACATCTCTATCAAAACCTGCACTTACTTCCACATGGTATTTATTACCATTAACTGAAACGGTAAATTGATTTTCATTAACAAGACTTGGTTTTAATTTGCTATTTTTTCTAACATTAACCTTAGCTTCGCCTTTTAAGAAAGCTATGCCTTTTTCTTTACAAGCTGCAACGATAAAAATATTTTCTTCACTTGCTTCTAAATTTTCTTTTTCTAATAAGTTTTTAATATAAGCTATGCTTTTACTCTCATCTGCATCGGCAATATCTGTGGCTAATTTTGTAGTTGGCTCTAATTTTAATTGCTCGCTTGCAAGCTTAATTACTTCAGAATCTGGAGCAACAGGAGTTTTTCCAAAATATCCTAAAACCATCTTACCATATCCATCTGCTATTTTTTTCCAAGGACCAAACATTACATTATTAAAAGCTTGTTGGAAATAAAACTGTGATACAGGAGTAACCGAAGTACCATAGCCACCTTTTTCTACCACTTCTTGCATGGCTTTTATAACTTGAGGAAATTTATCTAAAATATTATTATCTCTCATCATTTGTGTATTAGCGGTTAATGCTCCACCTGGCATAGGCGAAAAAGGTATTAAAGGGTTTACCGCTGTTGCTTCAGGTGGTAAAAAATAATCTTTTAAACAGTCTTTTAGCACTTCTTCGTATTTTAAAATTTTTTCTTCATCCAAACCAAGATCAAAATTACTTCCTTTTAAAGCATGAAGCATGGTTAAAATATCAGGCTGAGAAGTACCACCACTAACAGGAGCAGCAGCTAAATCTATACCATCAACACCTGCCTCTAAAGCTGCTAAATAGCATGCTATACTCACCCCTGCAGTTTCATGCGTATGTAATCTTATATGCATATTTTCGGGCAAGTTTTTTCTAGCCATTTTAATAACTTCATAAATTTTATTTGGATTTGAAGTTCCACTTGCGTCTTTAAAACAAATACTATCAAAAGGAATTTGTGCTTGTAGGATTTCTTTTAAAATTCTTTCATAAAAAGGCACATCATGCGCGCCTTTACATTTTGGAGGTAAATCCATTAAAGTAATAGTAATTTCATGTTTTAAACCATGCTTAACTATACATTCTCCACTAAATTTTAAATTATTTACATCATTTAACGCATCAAAATTTCTTATGGTGGTTGTGCCATGTTTTGCAAACATTTTTGCATGCAAGTCAATAATTTCTTTACTACCTGTATCAAGTGCTACGGTATTAACCCCTCTTGCAAGAGTTTGCAAATTTGCTTCTTTTCCAACGATGGCTCTAAATTTATCCATCATTTCAAAGGCATTTTCATTTAAATAAAAAAATAAGCTTTGAAACCTAGCTCCACCGCCAAATTCAAAATGTTTAATGTCTGCTTCTTTAGCTGCTTCTAGGGCAGGAAAAAAGTCATTCATTAAAACTCTAGCACCATAAACAGATTGAAAACCATCTCTAAATGTGGTATCCATTACATCAATTAACTTTTTAGCCATAATTTTTCCTTATTTTTACATCTTTGCAATTATAACTCTACTTTCTTAAAAAATAAATTTATAAAATTTGATTTAACATAATGATAATAATCGCAATAGGTGCAACAAATCTAAGCAAAAAATACCATACTTCAAAAATAGCTTTACTCATAAATTTAGAAAATAAATTATAGATTTTCATTTTATCTACAAAAAATCCCACAAAAATAGCACTTGCAATAGCTCCAAGTGGGAGCATAAAATTAGAAGTTAATTTATCTAAAATATCAAAAAAACTTAAACCAAAAAAGCTAAAGCTAGCTCCATAACTAGCACTAAAAGATAAAATACAACTCATCCCTAAAAGAAAAACCACAAAGCCTATAAAAACCAAAGCTTTTTTTCTTGAAATTTTATATTCATTCACAAGATAAAAAGTAAAAGGTTCTATCATAGAAACTGCTGAAGTAATTCCTGCAAAAAATAAAGCCAAGAAAAAATAAAAGGCTAAAAAATGCCCAAAAATAGTGCCTAAATTAGAAAATAAAGTTGTTAAAGATATAAATACAAGTCCAGCACCTTCTGCGGGATTGGCATTAAATTTAAATATAAAAGTAAATACAATAAGCCCCATCATTAAGCCTATGCTGATATTTAAAAGCACAATTACAATTGAACTTGTAATTAAATTTGTATCATCTTTTAATGAAGCTGCATAAGTAGTAATACAACCTATACCCAAACATAAAGTAAAAAAAGCAAGACCTAAAGCTGTTAAAACCGAATTTAAATTAAGCTTAGTAAAATCAGGATAAAACAAATAAACAAAAGCTTCTTTAAAACCATCTTGAAAAAAACAATACACTAGCATTAAAACAAGCATGATAAACAAACTTGGCATAATCCAAACATTGAGTTTTTCTATACCACTTTTAACCCCTCTTGAGACAACAAACAAGGTAAGAAAAAAAGCAATTAAAAAATACAAACTACTTTCTAAAATACTATTTTGTACTAAATTTCCAAATAAAGCTCCTGCTTCTTGAGTATTACTAGGTAAATAATAAATCGAAGTTATCATGTATTTTAAAACCCAACCCATAATAACAAGATAAAAAGATAATACAAAAATTCCACCAAGCATAAAAAATCCCGCAAATTTCCATTTTTGAGCATATTTAGTTGCCAAGCTTTTATAAGCATTTACAGGATCACTTTGACTTAATCTTCCCATAGCAATTTCAGCCAAAAATACACAAAATCCCACGCTAATAGTCAAAAGCAAATACAAAAGCACAAAGGCAAAGCCTCCATTTTGTCCTACTAAGGTTGGAAATTTCCAAGCATTTCCAAGCCCTATAGCCCCGCCTGCAACGGCTAATACAAAGCCTATTTTAGAAAATTTATCATTCATTTTAATGCCTTAGAAAAAAAGCTGTCTAGCCATGATTAAAATCACTGCTAATGGAGAAATATATCTTAAAAAGATATACCAAATTTCAAAATATACCCCGCGCATAAATGGTTGAAATAAAATTTGCAAAGCTTCTTTTTTAAGTACAAAACCTACAAAAAATGCTGTAATTAAAGCAGAAATTGGCATTAATAAATTTTGTATGAAAAAGTCTAAAATATCAAAAAAACTTTTTCCAAAGAAATTTAAACTTGGCGCGCTTACATGATAAAAAGAAAGTATAGATAAACTTCCAAGAAAATAAACAATCACACCTACAAAAACCAAAGCTTTCTTTCTTGAAATTTGATAACGATTTATAAGATAAAAAGTAAAAGGTTCTATCATAGAAATAGCTGAAGTAATTCCTGCAAAAAACAATGCAATAAAAAAGGCTATGGCTAAAATATTTCCTAAAAATCCTAATTTTGCAAAAAGTGTTGTTAGTGATATAAATATAAGCCCTGGACCTTGTTGAGTAGGATCAGCTCCAAATTCAAATATAAAAGTAAATACAATAAGCCCCATCATTAAGCCAATGATAGTATTAATAATAATAATATTTAAAGCACTACTTATAAAATTTGTTTTATCAGGTAAGCTTGCTGCATAAGTTAAAATCACACAAACACCCAAAGACATACTAAAAAATGCAAGCCCTAGTGCATCTAATATAGAATTAACACTTAATTTTGAAAAATCAGGCAC